>JAICMB010000102.1 GCA_025929455.1 Bryobacteraceae bacterium
AGGCGCTGCCGTACATCTTCCACTGGCGCTGCTCGTACATGGACATGTTAGAGAGGTCTTTGGTGATGCGCGCGACGACGGCGGCGATGGCGAGGGCAGCGTTGACCTGCGGGTCGTTGGCGGCGCACATCTCGGTGGCCGGGTTTTCGAGCTCGGCTTGCTGGGCGACCATGTGATCGGTCCAGGCTTTCGCGCGGTTGCTCTTCCAGGAACTGTCGGCCATGACTTGGACGCAGTGCTGCTCGTCGGGGCCCTGCGGCTTGTGAGCGTCGTAGAAGGTTTTCAGGTGGGCCGTGTAGGCGGCGAGGTCTTCGCCGGGCATAACGACGATCTGGCCGGTCAGGCCGTGACGCAGCGCTGAAAGCGACGAGCGCTGCTTGCCTTCTTTGGTCTTCGGGCCGGTGGACTTTTTCGAATTCCGGCGGTTGATTTCGGATCGTTCTTCACGGGAGAGTTTCATATCAGCTCCTGATACAGGGATACGCGATGAGCGGAGCGGATGAGAGCAGGGGTGGCTGTAAGTTGTGGGAGGGCGGGGAGATTGGGGTGCGCGAGGGCCGTGATTGGCTTATGCGCTGCGTTTCGCCCCCTGCCACTGCCACGAAGTTTCGGGCGTTTTATTGATCTACGCTTCTCTCGTCCGCCGGCGGGAGCTCGGCCGTCGCGCGCCACTTTCGGGTGACGCCCCGCAAGGCCCTTGACAAGTGTTAAGCTACGGTTTACGGTTTCGCCGTGAAAATCCGGAGCTTCGCCCATAAGGGTATTAAGCAACTCTACGAAGACGACAAGGCGAAAGGTGTCCCGGCCGACACCGTGGACAAGCTGCGGAAGATGCTGGCGTACCTCGACGATATGGCGAACCCTGAGGAACTGCGGGCGCTGACAGCTTGGAAGGTTCATACCCTGACCGGCGATCGGAACGGCACGTGGAGCTTGAGCGTCACTCGCAACCGGCGTTTGACGTTTCGCATCGATGCCGCCGAGAACGAGATTTGTGACGTGAATTTGGAAGATTATCACTAGACACAAGGAGTGAACGCTATGCACATGAAGAACCCGCCCCATCCCGGAGATTTCATTCGGACTGAGATTATCCAGCCCGCCGGCCTTTCGGTGACGGCCGCCGCCGCCGCGCTCCAGGTGTCCCGCCCGGCATTGTCGAGCCTTTTGAACGGCAGCGCCGATCTTTCCGGCGACATGGCGCTTCGCATCGAGAAGGCTTTCGGGGTGAAGATGGACACCCTCATGCGGATGCAGGCTTCTTACGACATCGCGGAAACACGCAAACGGGAAAAGAAAATCCGCGTCCGGCGGTTCCATCCGCCTACCCACGTTCACGCCTGAATCAATCACTGGTTTCGGTGGTTCTCGTGCCAGGCATCCAGTTCTTGTTTCAGTTTGTCGCGGAGGTCGAGCGTCGTCTCATATTCGTTGTAGCGATACGGGGCCAAACCGAAATGAACTCGGTTCGTCGGGCTCGCGCCCGGCGCTTTGGTAGGATCACCGGCCTTCTCCTGGAACTTTAGGAAAAACGGGATGCCTCGGGCCTTCGCGTAGCCGATTCCACAGTAGACATTCGGCTTTTCGTCAGTCAGGGCGGCAATGAGCAACCGGGTGTTTTCAATCTCCTGAAACACACGCGGCGGAATTCCGAAACTCGCCCCGTCATGCCTGTCGATACGCATGGGAGACAGACGTGAATTCTGATGGGAATCATTGAACTGCTGAATGTCCTGCTCAAAAGCCTTTTGCACACCCTCCAGTGTTTTGCTTTCCCGAAATGACATGGCGATGAAGACCTGCCCGCTTGTCATAATCGCGCTTAAAAACGAACCCAAGAATTGACGGATCGTCGGCAATGGCAATTCCGCGCCGCCTATACGATCGAACCATCGTGCGATGTTCCGAAGCCAGCGCGCGGCCCGCCGAATCCTTTCCGGGGCGGTATTTGCCCGCTTCGCGGGTTCCACGGTCGAATGCCGGGCATATACCTCTGCGGCAATCGGCCAGGAACGCGTCGGAGTGGACGAAACTCTCATGCTGGTCGCGTAATTGCACCGCGAGGTCGTAGAGCGGATCGAACATCTTGACGGCGTCTGCTTCCATCTCGCTTGCCGTGTCTCTAGAAAGCCCGCCCGGACGAAGCAAAACCCCGGCGGAATGCAGACGCGAGAGCGGAAACCGTCGCGGCGGCCCTGGCCCGGCTCAAGCAGCTTGGCATTATCAACCGGATACGGCGATGCCGCGAGGACACCGACGAAACGGGATGTTTCGTGTTGCGTCAGGAAACGAACGCCTATGCCATCCTGCCCATCTTGCAATCGCGCGGCTTCGTTAACGGCGAGATGCCTTGCCACCTACCCAAGCACATGAGGAGCTTCGGCATGGAATGGGATGAAAACGGGGAAGAAGCGCAACCGGCAAAAGGCGACCGGTCGCGCCACCTTGAATGAACTGGTAGGTCGGGCATTGCTTTTCCAGGGATCGCGGCACATGGTATTGCTGAGCGGCGGCGGACGAGGCGGGTTTGGAAACCCGCCGCAGGCTGAAAGCCTGCCCCACGTCAGAGCGTCGGCCGTGGCAAGTTCTTGAGGGGAGGAGACTGGCCGCGCCAGTTGGCTTCGTCCGCGAGCATCATACTGTCGCGGCGATGCCGGCGGAGGAAAAATCGAACGGCTCGTCGCTGAGCAGATCCGTGGTGCGGAACAGGTCGCGGCGCGCGCGTGTGCCTTTCTGGAATTGCGGCGGCAGCTTCGCGACGGACGCATCGGTGAGGGCGAGGAGGAGGGCGGCTTCACTGGCGGCGGCCGTTTTCGCTTGTGTGTACAGGCTGCGGGCGCCTCCTTCGCCGTGTTGGTTGGCGAGGTCCAGCATGAAAGCGACGGCGCGCTCGGATTTCAGTTCCGGCGCGAAGAGGTGCAGCTTGGCGGCAAACGAGCGGAAGGCCGCGCAGGCCAACTTTACCTGGGCGCGCTGCATGCACGGCAGCAGCGCCGCGGCTTTAAACCGCGCGATCCACTCCGGCGACGTGAGATCGTAATTCGCGTCTGTGCACGTCCCCAGCGCGGTTACGCCGCCGTTGGTCTGCTTCACGTACGTGATCAAGCCGCCGCCGCCCATCACCCGTGCAAATTCGGCGGGGTCCTCGGCCTGACACGCGCAGAGCAGTTCGGCAAGGCGTCCGGGCTTCTGCGCCCACTGGATGATGCCGAACGAGAGGCCGGCGCGATCGGTGTTGGCGTTGATGGCCGCGAAGCGCCCCTGCCCCTCGCACTGCGCCGTAATGCAAGCGAGCTTGACGATGGGATCGTAGTCGAAATCGAGCGCGAGCGTGACGTAGGCGCGGCTAGCAATGGGATCGGCAGCCGGCGTATGCACGATGGCGGTGAGCGTCTCCGTGTCGACGGTTTCGCCCGTGGGCAGGTTTTGCCGCGACCGGAACGCGCTGACGGCGTCGCAGGTTTTCGGGCCGTACACGCCGCGCGCACTTCCCAGTACACCGGGCAGTTGCGCGTAGCCCTGCCCGATGAGCAGGTCCTGAATCGCGCCTACTGCGTCTTTATCCGGGCACGACGGCCCTACAACCGCGCTCTGCGCGCCGCCTGCGAGCAGATCGTCAATGAGTGAAATGCCACACCGGGCCATTGCATTACCTCGCTGGAAGGCGATTATAAACCCATGCGCTCGAGCTTGCGGTAGAGCGTCTTGCGCTCGATGCCGAGGATCTTGGCGGCGCGGCTCTTGTTACCGCCGGTAGCCGAAAGCACGCGCCGGATCTGATCGACCTCGGTGTCGGCCAGCGTTTCGCTCGCGCTGTCGCTGGGCTCCGTCATCTCGATCGCCTCCGCTACCGCGGCCGCATCGATGCGCCCTTGCGGAGCGAGGATGGTAAGCCGCTCGACGACGTGCTGCAGTTGCCGCACATTACCGGGCCAGCTATAGTCCTCAAGCGCCTTCAGCCCCGATTCCGTGATGCGCGCTTTCTGCCCGTAGCGCTCGTTGTATTTCCGCAGAAAGAAATGCGCCAGCAGCGGCACGTCGCCGCGGCGTTCGCACAACGGCGGCAGCACCATGCGCACCACGTTCAGCCGGTACCACAAGTCCTCGCGGAACTTGCCTTCCTCAACCATTTTCTGCAGATCGCGGTTGGTTGCCGCGATAACACGGACGTCGACACGCTTAGCTTTGGAGGAGCCAACCGGCCTGATTTCTTTCTCTTGCAGAAATCTCAGCAGCTTGAGCTGAAACGCGTGATCGATGTCGCCGATCTCGTCTAAGAACGCCGTTCCCCCGTTAGCGGAGTCGAACACGCCGAGGCGGTCGCGATCCGCTCCGGTGTAGGCGCCTCGCAGTGCGCCGAACAGTTCGCTCTCGACCAGCGCGGCGGGAATGGAGGCGCAATCGACCGGCACAAAGGGCGCCTGCGCGCGCGGGGAATGGTTGTGAATCATGCGGGCGACCATCTCTTTGCCGGTGCCGGTCTCGCCTTGCAGCAGCACGGCCGCGTCCGTCGGCGCGACGAGCGAAATGGTCTTATAAATGTCGACCATTTTCGGAGAACTGCCGATTAATTCCGTTTCCGGCAGGTCGTCAACGGCGGTGTCGTCGTCGGCCGTTCCGTTCAGTGACGCTTCGGCGCGCTTCACCGTTTCGAGCATACGATCGAGGTCGAACGGCTTGGCAATATAGTCGAAGGCGCCTCCGCGCGTAGACGCCATCACGGTTTCCATGCTGGCACGTCCGGTCATCAGGATTACGGCGCACGCGGGATTCTGCCGCCGCGCGGTGTCGAGGACATCTAAACCGGTGCGTTCGTCCAAATAAATGTCGGAAATTACGATGGGATAATTGCCGGTTTCCAAACGCGTCAACGCCTCGCGCGTAGATGCCACCGCATCCACCGCGTACCCTTCCAATTCGAGGAAAGTCGTGATGGTGCCGCGGACGGACGCATCGTCTTCAACAAGCAATAAGCGTTGCACTGGGCAGTATCTTTTTAGGATAGCGTTAGAAGCGGCGCGGAACTGCCGCGTGGCAAAGCGAGCGCAGTCTGCCCTAACCGGTTCCTGATTCGACCGTCTTATAGACCATCCACTGCCGTGGCCATGCCCCAGGGGACTTACTTTATGGCGGATTCGAAGCTCGGTGTCGTTCATGGAACACTGCACACGATGGTCCTGCAAACTCTTCGTTGATGGGCGAAGCACGTGCCTGCAAACGCGTGGGTGATAAGGCGGAAAACCGCTTGCTAACGCGCGCGGCTCAGAATGGTGGAGGTCAGAGCAGAGAAACACATGCTTGACGTTATTGCCGGCGACTTGCGCTACGCTATCCGCGTGCTTCGCCGCGATCCGGCGTTCACCTGCATCGCGGTCCTGATGCTGGGTCTCGGTATTGGGGCAAATGTTGCGGTATTTAGTATCGTGAACGGCATTCTGCTGCGACCCTTGCCGCTGCAGCACCCGCAGGAACTGCTGTGGATCGCGCCGCCCGAGGGCAGGAGCGGACTTTCGAGCTTGACTTACTCGGTCGATGGTTACGAAGAGTTCCGCGATCGAAACCGATCGTTTCAGGATGTGACCGGGTACTTCGCCTTCTCGTCGCCGGACAATTTTCGTCTGGGCGGGCACGGCGATCCGATCCCCGTGACAGGCATCAGCGTGGTGGGCAATTTCTTTCGTACGCTCGGCGTCACGCCGCCGCTCGGGCGCCTGTTCACGGCCGAAGAATGCCGGCAGAACGGCCGGCCCGCGGTTTTGCTCGCCCATCCGTTCTGGGAAAGGCAGTTTGCAAGCGATCCCGGCGTGATTGGACGAGCGATCGACCTGAACGGCCGCCCTGTTACGGTGGCCGGCGTTCTGCCGGAAAGCTTCGATTACGGGGCGATTTTCTCGCCCGGCGAACGGGTCGATCTGTTCGTGCCCGCCATTCTCGATGACATGCGCGATTGGGGCAATACGCTGGCGCTGATCGGCCGTCTCAAACCGGGCATAACACCAGCGCAGGCGCAAGCGGAGGCCGAGGTTCTGGCGCCGCAGCTCTACTTCAACGTCAAGTATGCCCAGTCGAAGGGTTACTACAAAATGCGCGTGACCCCTCTGAAAGAGTATGTGAGCGGCAAACTGCGCCGGTCGCTCCTGGTGCTGTGGTGCGCGGTGGGCTTTATTCTGCTGATCGTGTGCGTTAATCTCTCGAACCTGTTGCTCGCGCGGGCCGGCGCGCGGAGTAAAGAATTCGCGATGCGCGGGGCGCTGGGCGCGAGCCGCGGGCGACTTATAGGACAGCTTCTGATCGAAAGTTTGCTTTTGTCCGGAGCAGGCGCCGCGGCGGGGCTTGCATTTGCGTACACCACTACGTTCTATCTCGCGCACCAGGACTCGCTCAAGCTTCCGCTGCTGAACACCGTTCGTGTTGACGTCGCAGCTCTTGCGTGGACGATACTCGTTGCCGTAACGGCGGCCGTTCTCTTTGGCCTCGCGCCGGGATTCAAGATGTCCGGCGTAAACCTGCAGTCTTCGCTCAAGGACACCGGCCACGGAATGAGTGCCGGGCGCGAACACCACCGGATCCGCGCGGCGCTGGTGGTCTCGGAAGTGGCGTTGGCTGGTGTGCTGCTCGCGGGCGCCGGACTGCTATTGCACAGTTTTGTGCGCGTGTTGGATGTGGATCTAGGCTTTCAGCCCAGCCGCGCCGCCGCGATCAAAATCGATGTAAACGACGGCGGCGACCCTCAGAAAAGAACGGCGACGGCGCAGGAAATTCTGGCACGCATCTCCAGTCTGCCCGGCATAGAAGCCGCCGGTATTTCCGACAACCTGCCGCTAGAAGGAAACCGCAGTTGGGGGCTGGCGGCGAAGGGCAAGCAGTACCGCAGGGGAGAACTGCCGGGAGCGTTTGTGTATATCGTCACACCCGGCTATTTCGACGCCATGGGAATGCGTTTGCGGAGGGGGCGTCAATTCGACTGGAACGATCGAAGCGGAAGCCCGCCCCTGGTCATTCTCAACGAAAAGGCGGCCCGCTATCTCTGGCCGGGTGAAGATCCGATCGGCCAGAACGCGTTAATCAACGGTAGAGATACTCGCGTGATTGGAGTTGCAGCCGATGTTCGCGAAAGTAGCCTTGAAAGCGAGTCGGGCTGGCAGATGTACCTGCCGTTCGGGCAGGCCGGGCCCGACGGAGCTGAGTTGGTGGTGCGCAGTGCTTTGCCGCCGGCTACGCTGGCGCCCAGCATTATGCGGGCGCTGCGCTCGATTAACCCGGCGCAGCCCGCGACCGCATTGGAACCCATACAGGCGAGCGTTGATCACGCGGTGTCGCCGCGCCGCTTCTTTGTGTCGCTGGTAACTGGATTTGCGATTTTCGGGCTGGTGCTCGCAGCGGTGGGAATCTACGGCGTCATCTCGTATTCGGTGACTCAGCGGACACAGGAGATCGGCATACGTATGGCCCTCGGTGCGACCGCCATGCGCGTCCAGGCCGACATACTTTCGCAGACGCTGCGCCTAGCCCTCATTGGGATCGGCATCGGCGCGCTTGGTTCCTTAGCCGTCGGCAAACTCATTGCGTCGCTCCTGTTCAGAACTGCGCCGGAGGACCCGATTACTTTTGCGGGAACCATGGTTCTGCTGGCGCTCGCCGCGGCGCTGGCCGGCTTCATTCCGGCACAGCGGGCCGCGCGCATGGACCCGATGACGGCACTCCGCAACAACTGAGAGTGGCGATCGCGATGTCCGCGGCAAAGTTCCGCTTGATCCGGGCGCCCGGCAGCGGGCGAGGGAGGCTGGCATGATCGCCAGCGGCCGGGCTTGCTCCGGACCGATACGGAAAATGCTTTTACGCTTGCGCTTGAGCGGCGGCGGTGGCCAGGTGCTTCACGATCAGCGCCATTTCACGCACGGCGCCGCAGGAATGCAGCGGGGCGATCGTTTGCGACACCTTAAACCAGCCTCGCAGCAGCTTGTAATCGAGCGTCAGCATAACACGCTCGGTACCGCTTACCGCGTTCCGCAACGCCGCGCTACCGGCAAACGTCGCGGTCAGCGAGCGGTAGTCGGCGTCGAGGCGCGCCTGCAGCGATTCGAGATCGCAGCGTTCCATGGAACAGCCCATGGCACGCTCCACTTCTAAAAACGCCAGCCGGTTGGCAGCGGCATAGCGCGTAGCAACGTCGCGGGCCGGGCGCGCGCTCAGGATCAGCACGCACGTGTACCGGAACCAATATAAAAACAACGTTATTGAAACCAGAGTTATACAAAAACTAGCCGTCATTTTCGAACTCCCGATGCGCGGTTGTTTCGTTTAGCAACCCGAGAATATCATCCGCATCTGAAGGCGCCAAGTCACAAAACCCGTACTAAGTATGTTTTGTTTGCGGGCGCTCAGGTGTTTTTCTCATTTCGGGTCCGGACGTAAACCGTTCGCACCGAAAATCATATCGGCAGCGGGTAGGCAGTTTTTTAGGGAAAATTGTCTGAACAGGGCGGTGTAGCTGGCGGTGATGTAATCCGCCGTGGAAAAGCCGAGGCGGGCCGCCATGTCATCCACCCACTCCGGGGGGCCTTCGAGTTCGATGAAGTCACCGATAGGCGTTTCGTCGAGCGTGACGTGTCCGGCCGAGCCGGGTTGCGCGAGCTCGGTGCGGTACTTCTCGTAGCGGAACACGGTACGATAGCCGAGGCGCGCGAACAGCTCGCGCGCAGTATCGGGGGCGGCAACTTCCGTTTCGATCTCCTCGCGCAATTTATGGCGGCTGCCGCGGTCGCGCCCTTTGAACGTCAACACGCCGTGGCCGCGCCACTCGCGGATGCGCAGCAACTCGCCGTGGAAGCGGCGCTCGCCGGCAGCGTTGTCGAGAACGTCGTTGCGCTCGAACGAGCGCGGCGAGGTCTCGCGGCAGCCGAGCTGTTCCAGTTTCCGGCGGAGCGCGTTCAGATCGGCGGCGGGGAGCTTGATTTCGTTTTCGACCGGCAAGGCTTCAGGATAGGTTGTTTTCCGGGCGGCCCGACGGCCACGAAATATTGGCCGCCACTCCCACGGCTTTCTGAATCGCGTCGATGAACTCCGGA
>JAICMB010000732.1 GCA_025929455.1 Bryobacteraceae bacterium
AAAGCCCGCCCTCCTGAAACAGGATGCCGACGCGCCCGCGGATTTCAAACAGCTCGCGCTCGCTCATGTGTGAGATGTCGCGGCCGAACAGGATCACGCGGCCGCTGTCGGGGCTGATCAGGCCGAGGGCGGTCTTGAGCAGCGTGGTCTTGCCGCTGCCGGCGGCGCCGAGTACCATGCGCGTTTCGCCGGGACCAAGCTCGAAGCTGACGTTGTCGAGCGCCGGGTTTTCATCGAACCGCACGGTGACGTTTTCAAATCGCAGCAGGATGTCTGCGGTGGGCGGGGCGGCGCTCATCGCGTTATTGAATGTTCACGAAAATGCGGGTAATGAGCGAGGTCACGAAAAATACCCATACGGATGCCACCACAACCGCTTGTGTCGTGGCGCGGCCCACGCCCTGTGTCCCTCCGCTGGTGCGGATCCCGTAGAAACAACCCACCAGCGCAATGACGAAGGCAAAAACGAAGGGCTTGAGCAGGCCCTGCACCACGTCGTTGATCGCGAGCGCCTGATAAGCGGGCGTCCAGTACTGCGTCGCGCTGAGGTCGAGCGTGTAATAGGCAATAATAAACCCCCCGACCATTCCCACGAAGTCGGCGATGATGGTCAGACATGGCAGCATGATCGCGAAGGCGATGAGTCGCGGCTTGACGAGTTTTTCGATGGGATCGGTGCCGAGCGCGCGCATGGCGTCGATCTGCTCGGTCACTTTCATGGAGCCCAGTTCGCTCGCAATACCCGACGCGTTGCGGCCCGCGACCACAATCGCAGTGAGCAGCGGCCCGAGTTCACGCACCAGCGTCAGCGCGACGATCATGCCCACTTGCCCGGTAGCGCCGTACTGCGAGAGCGCGCGGGCCATCTGCATCGTTATGATGAGCCCGCTCGCGAACGAGGTCAGGACGACGATGGACAGGCTGCCCACGCCAATAATATCCATCTGAAGGAACACGTCGTCCATGTACCAGGGAGGGTGGAAGACGGCTCCGATGGCGCGGCCCGAGAGTATGAAGAAGTCCTGGACGGAGGCGACGGGCTTTTTCAGAAAATCGAGCACAGAAGTGAGCGCCTTCGGTACTGCGGCGTCCGTGTAAGCAGATGCTAACACACGCCTTGCGGCGGCCTTTTGAATCGCGCGGAGGTTTGACGGGGCTCGCGCTCGTGCTAGAAACGGAGGGGCGTGCGCAAGCAACATAGGCTGCGGTCCGGCGTACTTGCAGAAGAGATGGTGCCCGGCGGACGCCGCCATCGACGGGATGATGAATGACGAAAGGGCTTACTGACATCCCCGGCGTGCGGGTGGGACATGCGTCCGACTTCGAAGCCATCACCGGCTGCACGGTGGTCTTATTCGATAACGGCGCCGTCGCGGGAGCGGATGTGCGCGGATCGGCTACGGGCACGTCTGAGTTTCTGCTTCTGGACCCGCTCAACATGACCGAGCGCATCAACGCCGTCACGTTCTCAGGCGGGAGCGCGTTCGGGCTCGAAACCGCCGCGGGTGTGCGTCGCTATCTGGAGCAGAAGGGCGTGGGCTATGTGACGCCGCATGCGCGCGTGCCGCTGGTCCCGTGCGCCATTCTGTACGATCTCGGAATCGGGAAAGCGGGCGTCCGGCCGGGACGTGAGATGGGGCAGGCGGCAGCGGCCGCAGCGAGTGACAACGCCGTGCAGGAGGGCTCCGTGGGTGCGGGCACCGGCGCGACCGTTGGCAAGATTTTCGGAATGAAGCAGGCCATGAAAAGCGGGATCGGATCGTCTACGGTCCGGATCGACAGCGGCGTGCTGGTGTCGGCGCTGGTCGTGGTGAATGCGTTCGGCGATGTTATCGATTCCCGCACCGGCGCGGTAATAGCAGGCGCGCGGAAGGCGCTGGACTCGGTCGACTTTGTGAACACGGCAAAGCAAATGCTGCGCACTGGAGGGCGCGGGCCAGGGTTTTCACACACGACGTTGGCGCTGGTCGTAACGGACGCCGCCTTGACCAAAACCGCCGCGACGAAAATGGCTGAGTTGGCGAGTATCGGGGTGGCGAAGACGATTTCGCCCGTTTGGACGACGGTGGACGGCGATGTTATGATCGCGGCCTCTGCCGGCGGCAAGCAGGCTGACCTCAATGTGCTCGGGGTGGCAGCGGCGGAAGCCGTTTCGCAGGCGATCCTACGCGCCGTTCGGC
>JAICMB010000807.1 GCA_025929455.1 Bryobacteraceae bacterium
CCGCATCGCATCCGCCGGCGTGAACACGCCTCTGGCAAGCTCGATGCCGCTGACCTGCGATGGCTCCGGAGTTGAAGCAAACGGTGGCTCTGACATGCTCGCTCCGCTCCGCCGCGAATTTCTATTCGCCGCTGATCCAGGGAATCCCCTGGTCAGCGCCTTCGTTGACCAGCCTCATGTGACGCGCGGTGCTGGCGAGGAAGATCACCACCAGCAGCACGATCAGGTTGATCCGCATCCACGCCAGCGGATAGCGCGGCGGGCGCCGGGTGTTGGTCAGCATCACTGCCATCACCAGCGCCAGCAGACCGAGTGCTGCATGAGCCCCCCACCACCAGATCGGTCGCCGCAACGCGATCATCGGCTCGTGCGCCGACGCCACGCCGGCCTCGTTTCCGTATACGTGCCACATGCCCACCGTGGAAATGACACCGCTGATCAGAAGCAGCGCCGCGCAAGTCCAGACCACACCCTTAAAGGTCCACCGCGCCAGCCCGAAGACATGGAGCTTCTGCTCGTCTTTCAGATCGTCAATCGCGGCCGGCACGATCATCTCATAGAACAGCGTTCCCCCGATCAGCACCGCCATGCATACGATATGCACGAAGCGGTTAATGAGGAAAAGCAGTTCCAGCAGCGTGTGGGGCATCGGGCGGATTGTTCTCGCATTAGCGCGGATTTGCAACAATCGGGCGGACGATTACAACTGCTCGCGGCGCAGGCGGGCATCCATCTCAGAGATTTGCGGGCGCACACGATGATCCGGGCGATCCTGTTCGATTTCGAAAACGTGCTGGTGGAATCCCCCCGGCTCAGTTGGGGTGCGCGCGATGAGCTGTTCGATGCGGGGGCGGCGAATGTGTATGCGTTTCTCACCGCCCGGCGATGCCGTCTGCCGGATTTCGCACGTTTCTGCGGCCGGCAGCGCTGGATTGCACGATGGATGCGATGGGTGAGCCGGCTCACGCACCGGGAGCCCGACCCTCGTCGATTTCTCCGCAAGCTATGTCACGATTACGTGCTCCAGCGGGACGACGCCGCTCTGGCGACGCTGGGATGGCTCTGGCATCAGCCGACCGCGCAACTGGCGATCCCGCGCGATGGCGTTCCCGCAATCATGCAATCGCTCAGTGCTGCAGGCCTGCGCCTCGGGCTGGTTTTCGATACGCCGCTGCTGGGCGGGGTGATCGATCAGCATCTGATCAGTCTTGGCTGGCTCGAACTGTTCCACACGCGGTCGTACTCAAGCGAAACCGGAACCCGCCCGGATGGGAAACTCCTCGAGCAGGCGCTGGATGAGCTGGGGATCCGCCCGAGCGAAGCGGCGATCGTGAGCGGTTCTCCGCGAATGCTCGCCTCGGCGCAGCGACTGGGAATGCAGCGAATCCTCTTCTCCGATGCTGCTCGATCCAATTCCAATGCACAAAGCGATCATGTAATCAGCCGTCTGGATGAGATCGCGGCGCTGGTCCTCCCCGCGGCGCTTCCCACAACCGCCGATCCGCACCCGAGCCCCACGATTGCACATCAGATCAGTTGATTCAGCCCCTCGAATCCGAGCATTTCATGCGTATAGAACGGCTCGGCATACGCGGTGCCGATGCGGCTTCCGAAATAGCCGGTGATCGTCTTCACCATCTCCGGAACGAAGCCGCTGGCGCCGGTAAATTGTGACGCGTAGCATTTCACGCTCTCGATCTTC
>JAICMB010000350.1 GCA_025929455.1 Bryobacteraceae bacterium
CCCGGATCGTCGGGTATCTTGCCCGTGTGAATATCGCGGCCGAGAAAGCCCGACAGATATAAACGATCGCCCACCTGAACGGCTGGAGAAATCGGCACACTCGCCGGATAGCCGGCAGGAACAATCGGTTTTTTCCGTGAAAGATCGCGGATCGCGACAGCGCTCATCTCCACAGGCGTCCCCACCAGGCGCGCCACGCCAATCGTAGACCGCGCTGGCGGCGCTTTCGGGAAGAACTCCTTCCATACCCGGTTGAGCGGTGCTTCGTCCTGATAATGAGTCAGATAAACCTGGACGTACACAACATGCTCCATCGTCAGCCCGGCGGCGGTTACAACGTCCTTAACGTTGTTGAGACACTGCCGGATCTGTCCGTCCTCATCGGACGGCAATTGTCCCGATGATGATTCCGCACCCTGGCCCGCTACGTACAGATACTCACCGGCGAAGATCCCAGGGCTGTAAGGTCCGGCCAGTTTCGTTCCGGGCGGCATGATACGCTGCCGTTCCACTGCGGAAACACACGGCAGAAATGCTGCACAGAGAAGTACCGTTAGCAGAAAGCGCATTGTTCAACCTTTCGGAAAATTCCAAATGCGAAGAGCGTTCTTCCCAAGAATCAACTCGCGATCCTCGGGCGTATAGAAGTCCAGGGCTTTGTTGACGAACTCCAGCTCCTTGTCCATCGGCAGTTCCCACCGCGGCCTCGGATAACCGGTACCCCATACTAGTTGCTTGCCGCCGAACTCTTCATACGTCGCCTTGAAGAACGGGTATGTATCGCGATACGGATACTGCTTGGTCAAAGAAATTTCGTAAGGCTCAGAGGCGCTCACCCACACCTGGGGAAACCGCTTCAACCGGAACATCTTGCGAAAGTCCGCCCACGGGTCCGCCGCTTTAAGATCGGGCTTTCCAAGATGATCGATCACGATCTTCACTCCCGGGAAGCGGCCGGCCATGTCTTCGAGCATCGGCATTTGCTGCGGCAATATATAGAAGTTGAACACCGCCCCAAGCCGCTCCGCTTCGCGCCACAGCGGGTATTGATCCTTGGAGTTCAGCCACGTCGCCTTCGGGGCGTAAATCGGGCTGAAGCGCATGCCTTGGAACCCGTGCTCCTTCATCCAATAACGGAGCCGCCCCGCAGGATCGGCCTGCAGCGGATCTAACAGCCCGTGCGCGACAAAAAGATTGGGGTATTTGTGGAGCGAGTAACTGATGTACGAGTTATCCCAACCGAAGTAGCGGGGATTGACCAGCACCGTGTAGGTCAGCCCGAAGTCATGCATTTCGGCGACTTCGTTTTCGATCGGCGCCTGCACCGGAACGTGCTTGAGATCGGGACGTTCCGGATGATGAAACGGAAATTTCGGATCGTCAGTCCAAACCTCCAGGTGCGTGTCGATGATCAGCGGCTTCGATCTCGCAGAAAGGACACCCGCGGCCGCCAGCGACAGCAGACCGCGCCGGCTAATGTTGTTTGGCATTCTCCCAATCCCGCGCACTCATCCCATTCAAGTCCCAGACAATCTTCCCGTGGCGCAAAGTCATTTCGGCCACCAGCTTCTGATTGCCACGCATGCGAAGGCGGGCGGAATCGACAAACCCGAAATCACCATGCACTAGCCGCAAAACGGCGACGTCTCCGTCTGAACCGACCGAAAGACTTCCCACTTCCTCATGGTGAATCTCACGCGCCGGATGCCAGGTGGAACACGCGATGACGTCATCGAGTGTCATACCCATGTTCAAAAACTTCGACATCACGTTCAGCATGTTCTTCATGCCGGCGTTCATGCTCTCTGCGTGGAGGTCAGTGGAAATAGAGTCGGGAATAAAGCCCTGCTTTACGGCGGGAATGGCCTGACGAAAGGAAAAGCTGCCCGCTCCGTGGCCCACGTCAAAAATGATGCCGCGTTTACGCGCCTCAAACAGGTACGGCAGCACTTTGCCGTTGTCGTCCAGCATCGGCACCACTCTCAAGTATTGATGCGTATAGATGTCGCCCGGACGAAGGTGCTTCAGTACTAAGTCCTGGAACGGACGCTCGGGACGAAACGTCGCAAAGTCCACCATAACGGGAATGTTGGCCAGGCGGCCCGCTTCGACCGCGCGATCCACCGCGATCCATTCGGGCCCCGCGTAGTGCGCGATTTTTATTCCTACAACCACATCATGGTTGCGGCGCGCAACCTCGGCGGTACGCTCGGGGTCCATGTCTTTCGTGTTCTGCTCCACATCCATGCGGCCGCCCATTCCGCTGCCCACAATGTTGAGCATGGCGAACACTCGCGTCTGCTCCCTGTTAATTACTTGGTCGCGGAATTCGCCGAAATTGCGCCAACCGGAGCAGCCTGCGTCCACGATCGTCGTAACGCCGCTGCGGAAGGAGAAGGCGTCGGCGCGTACGCAGAACTCGCCCGTGTACTCGCGATTCATGCTGCCGGAGAACACGTGCTCGTGCATGTCCACCAGTCCTGGCGTCACGTACAACCCAGACACCTCGATCGTCCGCCGTGCGTCAGAAGCGGGAATGTTTTCCGCAACTGCCGCGATCCGGCCGCCCGCGATGGCCACGTCGCGAATCGCAGAAATGTGGTTCTTCGCGTCGATGACATGCCCTCCTTTCAAAAGGAGGTCATAGCGCGGCTGCGCGGCAGCGACGGAAATGAGGGCAGTAAATAAAAAATAAAAGCGCATGGTTTTACGACAGTTCAAAAGGCCAGACCTGGTTCGCCGTAAGGCCGCAGATCCAGCGCCGGTCTTCTGCATTGAAGAACTCAATTTTCTTCCGCGCGATGTCGATCGCTTGCCCGTACGTGCAGTACTTCTCAACGAGCGGCCAATCGGTACCGGCCATCAATCGCTGCGGCCCGAACGTGTCATACAGCGTTTTAATCTGCCGCTGCGAATCGAGATACGGATACGGTTGCGAGGACAGCGACCAGGAATGGGAGATCTTCACGTACACTTTAGGGAACCGCTGCAGAGCGAGCAGCTTCTTTAGCTCCTCGGGCTCGTTCAGCGGGCAATCGGCCATGTGATCGATCACGACCGTCAGGTCAGGATAGTGATCCACCAGCCGGGCGACGTCCGGCATGCGAGTGACGGGCGCCAGCACCGTCATAGGGACCTTCAGGTCCTGACAGCGTTTCCACAGCGGCGGCATCAGCGGCCCGCGAATCCAGTCACCCGCGGCCTCGCCCGAAGGACTTATCCGGACACCATGAAAGCCATCTTCTTCGGTCAAACGCGAAAGGTGGTCTGGCGCCGCCGGGTCCTCCGGATTCACGCGCGCCACGCCGCGAAAGTACTGTGGATAGGTTTTGAGGACGCTCGCGAGATAGCGGTTGTCCCAGCGATAGTAGATGACCTGAATGATGACGGTCTTATCGACTCCGTTGGCCTTCATCAACCCGAGCAACTTCTCAGCGGTCGCGTCCTCCGCGGGAGGATTCTTAGTCTCGGGCGCCCAGGGAAAACGCGGGTCGTGTTTCCACACGTGGACGTGGGAGTCGATCGTCGGAGCGGGTGTGGCGGCACTTAACATGGAGCTGGCAAGAGCACCGGCAACTAGCTCGCGTCGGGTCATCCTGATCTGTGACACCGCTCAGGCCTTGGCGTTCTTGCGAGCCGTATTGAGAATGGTGCGGAGGCGGCGGCCCACAATCAGTTCCTCACCGGGCCGGAGTGTCATGGAAATAATCTGCAGCTTGTTTTGCCGCGGCGTTTTCCGATCGTGATGTTCTCTTACCGCCGGGACCAGACTCGGATTCGATGCCGTCAAGACCTCGATGCGCGGTGTTCCGGCACGTAGCTCCCGGTCACAATCGGCGACCGTGAATTTCCACGCTTGCTCATCCCAAGTTACGGTGAGAGTAGGATACCGGTTTCCGTCCTTGGGAATCGTGATGTTGGTGGTGACTCCGGGCACCGTTTCCACGATCGCCGCCACGCGCTTCACCTTCTGATTCCACTCGCGATTCAACGCGTCCAGATCCATTTTCTGCCACGCTTCGACAGCAGCGAGACAGCCCATCACTTCCTCTTTACCGACCTTCATGGCACGGCAAACAGCGCCTTCCCACGGGCTGGTATTAGCGAGCGCCGCCTCGATGAGATCCTTGCGCCCGAGCAGTAGCCCCGTGCACTGCGGCCCGCACAGTCCTTTTCCGCCGCTGAAACAGAACATATCGGCGCCCATCTTCGCGTACAGCCGGAGGTTGCCAATGGGAGGAATTCCCGCGGCGTCGTCGAGCAGCAACGGAACTTTGGTGTCTTTAGCGATAGCGATCGCTTTTTCCAGTTGGTCTCCCAGGCGCGTCGTGTAGATCATGGCGGTGTTGGGCCCGATCGCAGACCTGAGTTCGTCATGTGTATGCGTGACCACAAGCTTTCCACCCGCAAGTCGCGCCGCACTGTCGAAGGCGCTCCTGCCTCCGAACATGATGACTTCATTCTTCAGCCCCGTTGTATCCGGCAGCTGCCAAATCTTCGCCGGATCGGTCCCCG
>JAICMB010000121.1 GCA_025929455.1 Bryobacteraceae bacterium
ATCAACAATCGAGTTCCGGTTTCACGAGTAGGCATCACTCAGGTCTTCGTTTTTCGAAGATGAGCATGTATTGGTGGCCGGGCGATTGGACCCGGCGGCCGACCTCTTTGAAACCGTGCGCTTCCACTTCCTTCGCGACGTCGTCCTCATCGAGGCGGATGTGCTGCATGGCGTTACCACCAGGCATGGCGTTCGGCCGTTTGTAATAGTCCACGATGTAGAGCCGCCCATCTGACACGAGCGCCTCGCGGATGGATTTGAGCATCTCCGCCGGGTAGTCGAAGTGATGGTAGACCTCGAGCACGAGCACCGCATCGACCGAGCCGCCGGGGAGTTTGGAATCACTCGACGTGCCGAGAATAAACCGCACGTTGTGTAGATTCGTGTTTTGAGCACGCTGCCGCGCCTTATCGAGAAAATCGGTGGCGATGTCTTCCGCCAGCACGCGCCCGCCGGGGCCGACGGCATGGCTGAGGTACGGCAGCATATAGCCGACGCCCGTGCCGACGTCCGCGACCGTCATGCCGGCCTTGAGGTTCATCGCTTCGACCAGCTCGCGCGGATGCTGCTCGGCATCGCGCCCGGGGTTCGACAAACCGCGTGCGACGGCTTCGCGTCCAGCGTGCGTTTTGTAATGCTCATTCGCGGTCCCGGCGACTTGAGCCCACGCCGCGGCCGCGCAAAACAGCAGTGCAAACAGCTTCTTCATAGGGATTTCTCCATGGGCATGGCGAGCGGCGGCTCGACGATGTAATCGTGCGTGGCGATCTCGGCGATGGCGTCGCGGATGGCTTGTTCGGTGGTGGGTTCGACGGTCACGACGAACGGCAGATCGCGCCAGTTTTCCGCCGGAATCTGCAGTACGGCGTCAATGCCGATGTGGCGCGATGCCAGGGCCGCCGCGATACGCGCGATGATACCAGGGCGGTCTTCGACGCGGAAGCGCAGATAGTAGGCCGCGGTCTGCGAGGTGACCGCGATCGGCTTATATTCGCCGAGCCGGTCGTGCGCGAACGGGGAGACGCGCTCGGGGCTGCCGGAACGGATCTCGCGCGCGACGCGCATCAGGTCACTTACGACCGCGACACCGGTGGGAAGCGGTCCGGCGCCGCGCCCGTAATAAAACGTATCCTGCCCGTATTGGCCCAGCACCCACACGGCGTTGTACGCGCCTTGTACGTTCGCCAGAATCGTGGAGCGGGGCACCAGCGATGGACGAACCGCGAGGATCAGACCGTCGGAAGTTTGCCGTGCCGAGCAGAGCAGGCGGATGGTGTGCTGCAACTGGTGCGCGTATTGAAAATCGACGGGCGTGATACGGCGGATGCCCTCGGTGTAGATGTCGCGCGGCGTGATTTTTTCGCCGAACGCGAGGGCCGCCAAAATCGCGAGCTTCGAGCGCGCATCGAGTCCATCGATATCGGCGGTGGGATCGGCTTCCGCGTATCCGAGCCGCTGCGCTTCCGCCAATACGGCGTCGAACGCAGAGCCGCGCTTCTCAATTTCAGTGAGGATGTAGTTGCTCGTGCCATTGAGAATGCCGTACAACGCCGCGACGCGGTCGCCCGAGATGACTTCGCGCAGTACCGCATGGATCGGGATGCCGCCGCAGACGCTTGCTTCCATCGCGATATTTACACGCGCGCGAATGGCGCGCTCCCAGATTTCCGCGCCACAGATCGCCATTAACTCCTTGTTTGCGGTGACGATCGATTTCCCGTTAACGATCGCGGCATCGACGATTTCGCGCGCGGCGACCGTTCCGCCGATGAGTTCGGCGACGATGTGAATGTCGGGGTCGGTGACGATCTCGCGCCAGTCCGCTGTGCGCTTGATTCCATCCAGTTGCTTGGGCAGCTTTTTCAGGTCAGGATTGCGGCTGCAAACCGCCGTCACGTTGAGTTGAAATCCCAGTTTGAGCGCGATCTGCTCCGCATTTTCCGCAAGTATGGCGAGCGTGCCCATGCCGACATTGCCGAGGCCGACAATGCCGGCGTTTACCTGCTGCATATATTTGGGATGATAACAGTACAAGTCCCATGCGCCGCGTTATTGTCATACTGTTTTCCGCAGCGCTGTTTGCAGCCGCGCAATCGCAGCCGGCGATCAATCCGCCGAGCCACGAAGACATGCGGCTGCCCAATGGTAAATCGCAGCGCGATGCGATTTTGAAAGCTGACTACGAGAAATCGCTCGAAGACTCGCGTGATCTGGTGAAGCTGGCCGAGGATCTCAAGACGGAACTGGAGAAGAACGACTATATGGTGGTCAGCGTTTCGGAGATCCGCAAGACCGAAGAAATCGAAAAGCTGGCGCACCGCATTCGCGGGCGGCTGAAACGGTAGCGGGCGCGCAACAGCTCAGGGCTTCTGCGCGGGCGGTAGTTGCGGAGCGGGCGGCGTCTGCTGCGACGGTGCGGGCGGCGTTTCGGGCGTGGCAGGAGCGGCGGCGGCCTTCGGCTCCCATGCTTCCTGATAGACCTCGACGTTTTGCGCCGGCACGCTCATCTTGATGAGGTTGCGGTCGGCGTCGATCCAGAGGTTGAGATCAATTGTCTTCCCCTCGGAGGTCTCCATACTGGCAGTGATCTGCGACAGCTCCGCGGTTTTGTTCGCGAACTCCACAGTCGATTTGCCCTTGCATGTGACGGTCAGCGGGATCTCTTTCTGCCCGATGATGTAGGCGTGAAACTGCTGTGGCGCGGTAGCCTTGAGGTCCGCGCGCCGCGCCAGGATGGCCCACGGATATAGCGGCAAGTTGGAGTTGACCACCAGCGCGTCCGGGTGCACGTCGGTCTCTTTGGTTTGACTGTTCTGGCCGGTCTGCATCTGCACCTTGGCTTTGCCATCCGCGAAGGTCACCTGCACCGCCATGGCGATCTGTCCGAGACTGGCTTTGGCTGCCGCATCGCGTGGCTGATACTTGTCATCCATCACAACGCGGAACTGTGCAATATCGACCTTCATGGTGCCGAGCTCGGCGTGGCCCGATCCGTCAAGTACGATCGCGCCGTCGCCGGGCGTGATCGAGTAAGTTTCATGGGCGACGGTGTTGCCGTTCATGTAGACGGTCAGTTTGCCGGAGAAGGGGGCTGGAACCGCCGCCCATGCGGATGCAGCGAGTAAAGCGACGCTAAGGCGAGCGGCGGTCATGTTTAGAGTTAAGCACAACGGCTTCGGGAGCGCGGTAACGCGCTCGGGTCCGTTTTTTTGGCCGTGCATTCATGCGTGCGAGCGCTTCAGTTTCAGATGCGGCAAAAAATTTGCGATCGGCTTCGACAGGCTCACCAGAGTAGAAGCTGCCGAGAGTAGCCGTTCGAGACAGTGCGGGCGCGGTCAGCCGCAGCTTTCAGTAGATGGAGGCGCTGCGTACACGTTCGTCAGTTTGTTCAGATAAAGCTGCCGAACGATTTTCTCGGGTCTAGCGAGACGCCATTTCCGCGGACCACGGATTGAAAACGCCCACTCCCAGGCCGGCGAAATCCCTCTGATTCCGGGTAACGACCGTGAGGTCATGTTCCAGGGCGGTGGCGGCGATCAGGCCATCGGCCATGGTGAGCCCCCGGCCCTGCATCTGGCACTCTCCGGCCAGAATACCCCATCGCTCGGCAACGCGCTCCGTGACGGGCAATATCCGTCCGTAAAACCACTGGCGCAATGTGTCCTCCACCCATTGCCGCAACTGCTGGCGGCGCTTGCTTTCCGCGAGAATGGTGAGCCCCTTGAAAATCTCGCCGAGCGACACGACGCTTAGGAAAAACTGCTCATCGCCGGCGTCGTCCAGCCATTTCTCCACTCGGGGGTCGGACTGCGGGCGGGTGAGCTCGGAGGGGACATTCGTGTCCAGCAGGAAACCGGTCATAGTTTGACGGGACGGCCAGTATCCTGGTCCCGTTCAAACGTGAGATCCAGACCTTTGAGCGGCGATTCGGCGAACAGCCTGGCGAGGCTCTTCCTGCCTGCGGACTGGGGCTTCTTCGGCACGGCGGCCGGGCGTTCCAGCACCTCGTCCAGATATGCCGCGAGCGACAGGCCCCGCGCATGGGCCTGGGCCAGCACACCGGCCTGCAGATCAGGCGAGAGTTCCAGCTTTACGATCTTAAACCCTGTCCTTTCGTTATTATCGCAACTCCTGCCTCCCTGAAGCTCGGGGAGTTTGAGTCAACCTTGTGCCCGACTGCGCTGCCGCTTGCGCGCCTCTGCGGCGGCGGCGTTCTGGGCGGTGAGGAGCGCGTGCGCTCCCCGTTGTCGCGCCGGTTGAGTTGCCGCTACGCCCGCTTCAACGGAGCCGCACGGTTCTCCAGAACCGCTCTATCTCCACGACACGGCCGGTATCGGGATGCAGTACAACAGTCAATGAACCTGTACAACGTTGTCTAGACCGGTTGCCGCCGGCCCGATCGAATGAGCCCCAGCGATATCCTGTCAGACTTCCCCCAGAGTGTAGAGTGGCCGACGGGTTGTTCCATTGAAGGGGGGCACAGCCAGCAAGACTGGCCGCACCACGGCCCATGCTGTCACAATTGTACGTATGGCGAAGTTAGCACTCGTGTACGGCATGCGGTTGCTGCCGGCCGATGAAATTGAACAGGTTGGTGAAGCGGAGGTTTCGCTGAAGAACGGCCGCAAGGCGCACGTCACGATGCATCTGATCGAGGGCGGCGAAGAACAGATTCGCGGGCAGTTGATGCAGTCCCTCGACGCGTTCTTCGAGTTCTATCCGGAAATCTGACATGCGGCGGCGGGAAGTATTACGCCGGCTGGGCCTCATGATGGCGACACCGGTATTGCGTCTCGGCGCCCAAGGTGTCGCTTCGCGCGGGGTAAAGCCCATGCCGCGCGGAAAGCCTTCGGGCATTCCGTTCCATTCGCGCCTGGTGGATGTCGCGGATTCGGCGGGCCTGACGGCGCCGGTTATCTATGGCGCGGCGGATCACAAGGATTACATCATCGAGACGGTCGGCTGCGGCTGCGCGTTCATCGATTACGACAACGACGGCTGGCTGGATATTTTCATTCTGAGCGGAACGCGGCGCGGCGATGTTCCGGAGGGCACGACCAACCGTCTGTACAAAAATAATCGCAACGGCACGTTCACCGACGTGACGGAGAAAGCGGGGCTGAAGCGCACGGGATGGGCATCGGCGGTGTGCGTTGGCGATTATAACAACGACGGTCACGAGGACCTGTTCGTCACGTATTTCGGCGAGAACGTGCTGTATCGCAACAACGGCGACGGGACGTTCACCGACGTAACGAAGCAGGCGGGCGTGGCGGGGTTGCCGAAACAGTGGCACTCGGGCTGCTGCTTCGTAGATTACGACCGTGACGGGAAACTCGACCTGGTGGTGGCGCGCTATCTCGATTTCAGTTTCGAACGCACGCCCAAGCCGGGCGAAAACGTGAATTGCACCTGGAAAGGCGTGCCGGTGAACTGCGGTCCGCGCGGGTTGCCGCCGTCGCTACCTCTCATTTATCACAACAACGGTGATGGTACGTTTACCGACGTGAGCGAGCGCGCGGGCATTAATAAGGACATGGCGGGGTACGGTATGACGGTGACCGCGGCGGATTTCGATAACGACGGCTGGCCGGACATTTATATCGCGTGCGATTCGACGCCGAGCCTGATGTTGATAAACAAACACGACGGCACCTTCGTCGATGAAGGACTGCTGCGCGGCGTGGCGGTGAACGAAGACGGCATGGAGCAGGCCGGCATGGGCGTGGGCGTCGGCGATTTCGACCTCGACGGCAATCTCGATATTTTTAAAACGCACTTCGCCGACGATACGAACATTCTTTATCGCAACAACGGCAAGGCGTATTTCGAGGACTACACCATTCGCGCGGGCTTAGGCGTGGAAACGCGTTTTATCGGCTGGGGCGCGGGCATCGCGGACCTGGACAACGACGGCAACCCCGACCTGTTTTACGTTACGGGCAACGTGTACCCGGAGGTGGCGAAGAAGCTTCCGGCCTATCCGTTCAAGACGCCGCGCGTGGTCTTTCGCTCGTTGGGTGGAAGCAAGTTCGAAGAATTGATCGGCGAAGCGGGACCGGGCGTAGAAACCGCGCATGCGAGCCGCGGTTGCGCGTTCGGCGATTTCGATAATGACGGCGATGTCGACGTGTTGATAGTGAACTTGAATGAACCACCGTCGCTGTTGCGCAACGATGTGTCGGGCGGGCATCACTGGTTGAAGCTGAAACTGGTGGGGACGAAGTCGAACCGCAGCGCCATCGGTGCACGCGCGATTGTGCGGTACGGAGGCAAGATACAGGCGCAGGAGGTTGCGAGCCAAGCGAGTTTCTATTCGGCGAACGATCTGCGGCTGCACTTCGGGCTCGGCGCGGCGGCGAAGGCGGATGTAGAAATACGCTGGCCGTCAGGACTCACGCAGCAGTTCAATGACGTTGCCGCGGACCGCATTATACGGATCGAGGAAGGCAAGAACACGCTGGGCTAAACGCGGCGAACATATGAAGTGTGTTGCGTTTTGTTGTGCTGCTGCGGATGAGCCGGTGGCACCCGAGTTTGGCGCGTATCTGGAACGGAACTGCCCGGTCGGCGCGGCGTACGAATCGAGCGGCGGCATGTTTACACCGGACCTGATGTCGGCCGCGGAGCGCGCGGTCGCGGCGGACATCGCAGTCGTGCTGCTGTCTTCGCGCGCTGAAGCGGAGGGCTGGCGGCGGGAGTTGTGGGAACCGATCCTGTTTACGGCCGCAGAAGAGATCGGCACGCGCGTGGCATTCGTGCTGCTGGAGCCGTGCCGTTTCCCCGCCCTGTTCCGACGGCGGCAATTCTTCGATGCCTCCGCGGATGCGGCGCGCGTGAGGCGGGAGTTACGGCGCTGGGTGTTGCAAGGGGCCGCCTCGCCGAATGCCGAATTGCCACCGCGGAGTGAGCCGTGCGCCGATATAGCGCACCTGTGCGAGGCCCTACTCGACCAACCGGCGCTGGTTCGCAATGTGGATCGCGATGCGGCGCTGGCATTCGCGCATGAGTACGCCGCTTGTTTCGAAAACGTATCGTGGTTGCAGTGTGCACATCGCGGCGAGGCGGGCGTATTGGGCGATCTTGCGCACGCGGCGGGTCTGAACCTTGCGGGCACGGTGCGGCAAAACCGCGATGAGCTACGGCTATGGTTTGAGCAGAGGCGAGCGCTGCTGATTTTCAACGGCCCGGGACAGGCAATCGACGTTAGCGGTCGGGCTTCCGTGATCGTGACCACGCGAGATCCGCGCTCCGATGCACCTGCCCTCGAAAGTGTGCGCGAGTTGTTTGGGGCATGGCGCGGGAAGGAGATCGCGTGTTTACGCGCGCTGGGGACAGTAGAGTATCACTTGCACGCGCGCACGCAGGGCGTGATCTCGATCGGCACCGCTGCAGCCTCTCTGCTGTGTACGCGCGGACGTTTCGCCGAAGCGGATGAGTTTTACGGCCTGCTTGCTGCGGCTGCGCGCGAGAACAGTCATTTTGGAGAAGCCTGGCGATTTGAGCGGGAACAGGCCTGGATTCGCGAGCGTTGGAACGATGGCGGAGTGGCACACACGAGCGTGCCCGCGCTCAGAGCCGCCGAGCAACTGGTATTGCCTTTGGCCTGAAGTCCCTACAGCACGGGCCCGATACGCCACGGCACAAACTCTTTATGGCCGAGCCGTTCAGCGCAGGTACGCTCGCCCGATGCAACGGCGAGACACAGGTCGAAAATTTCTTGATTTATCTGGCGCACGTCGGCTTTGCCATCGGCGTCGATGCGGGCCTGTTGCTGCAGTTCGAGAACAAGGCCGCTCCGAACGTATTTTTTGAACCCCGGCGCGGTGAGGTCGATGGTGTAAGAACCGGGCTTGAGCTGCAGCAGAACGAAATTTCCACTGCTGTCCGTGTGTGTTTCCGAGCTGGCGTTCGTAGCCAGGTTGACGGCCGAAACGGTCGCATTCGGGACGACCGCGCCGGAATTGTCATGGACAGTTCCGACGATGCTGGATGTGATGGATTGCCCGTACAGAACTGCGGCGCCGAGCAAAGACGCTACGAATAGACGAGGCGACATTGCACTCCCCCAAACTGAAGCGACTGGACGGTTTACGATTCGTGCAGCGGCGGAATCGAGCGCGACGCGCCTGCGGACCGCGTCGCTGACTACGACTGTTTGCAGTATTGTACTTGAATTGTGTAATGTGCGCGGGACGGAAATACGCGCTACGTGCTACAGCACGGGGCCAATCCGCCACGGCACGAATTCTTTATGCCCGAGTCGTTCCGCGCACGTGCGCTCGCCCGAGGCGACCTGGAGACAGAGGTCAAAAAGCTCCTGACCGATCTGCCGCACGTCCGCCTCGCCGTCGGCGATGCGGCCGGCGTTGACGTCCATGTTGTCGCGCATGCGGCGGAACGTGGCGCTGTTGGTGGCGATTTTTATGACGGGAATGGTGGGGAACCCGATGGCGCTGCCGCGGCC
>JAICMB010000214.1 GCA_025929455.1 Bryobacteraceae bacterium
CGCGATCGCGCCCATGGCCAGTTCCTCGTGCCCGGGCACGCCCAGCTTCCGCACTACGAATACGTCCAGCGGCGCATGCAACCGCCGCGCCACCTCGTATGCCACCGGCACACCCCCGCGCGGCAGCGCCAGCACGATCACGTCCTCACGGCCCGCATACCTGCGCGCCAGACCCTCTCCGAGCATCCGCCCGGCCTCCGTGCGATCGCGAAGCTGCATACAAAATACCTCTACAGGAAAAGATTCCCGCGCGCGCACGCTGTTACGGTTATGGTTTAAATAAATCGAGGCGTATTTGCATTTTCAATGCTGCGCCCGGCTTTAGTTTGGTCGTCTGTGTAGCCGCCTCGAGCGCCACGCCGCCCGCCCGCGCCTGCACCTCGTGCAAGCTCATCAGCAGCGGCGCTGCCGCAGTCAGCCGCAGCCCGTACTGCCCGGGCAGCTCCGCTTCCCCCGTCATCTTTTCCGCCCGCGCTCCTGCTTGCGGCACGCGCACCCGCGCCTCCGCCGCCGGCATTGCGAGATAAACTCGCCATGCGATCGCCGCCTGCTCATCCTCGCCGCCGGTGTTGCGCGCCGTGATGTTCACCGCGAATTCCCCGGCCGACAGTGACGTCTCCGTAGTCGCGTCCGTACGTGATTTCCACCTGCCATGAAAATCGCTGCTCCGCAACACGCCCGTTACGGCGCCGGTATCGCGCGTCGCTTTGCGGAAAAATTCCGTCATCTTCGTCGCGGGCATCAGTGCCGCATCCGGTCCCGGCAGCAGCACCGGAGCTCCGAACGAAGACCCGTCGCGCTCGCTTGCCGCCGCCGTCAGATTCGGCGAAGCCAGCAGATTCACAACCCCGTTGCCCGGCGTCTGCGCCCTTATCTGCAGCGTGTTCATTCCCAATCCGGGCAGCACCGTCGCGCTCTCATACGCGAGCTGTCCGGCAGCCGGCGGCGGCAACGCAATCGTGATCGCCGGTTCGCCCCCGGGGCTGACATTTTCGTCATGCACAAACGTCACCGACCGCGATCGGTGGCACGCCGCCGCGAACATCAGCGCCAAGCAGACCACAATCGTATGTACGCGCCCAAATCTACTGTTGACCATTTTCCCGATCGGCATCATACTGCCAGTAACACGGAGGAGCCTGCATGCGCTTTAGCGCGCTTTGTGCATGGATGATATTTTCCGGGTGCACCATCAGCGCCGGGACCATCGGTGTCAGCTACAACTTTTCCGGCGCACTAACCGCGCCGCCGGTCATCTCTGGCGGCGTGCTCACAGCCGACGGCCTCGCGTCCGGGTCCTTAACGCAATGGAACGCCGCTATTAACGCGCTTTGGAACCCTGTCTCATTCCATACACACAATGTCGTCGACCTGAGCACCGGCCTCAACAACGGCACGTTTTTCATGGTCTTCGCGAACGGCGACATGCTGTCCGGCGACCTGTTTGAGGACGACTCCGCGGTGAGCCCAATGACCGGCAGCGGCCCCGCGACGCAACGCCTGACGTTTACCGGAGGCACCGGCATGTTCGCCGGCGCCGGCGGCGTCCTGCGCGGAAACGCCATAATCGCACCTACCGGCTTCACCACGTCGGGCTTCGGAACGCTGACCGCTCCGGGCGTATTCGCCCCTGAACCTGCCTCGCTCGCGCTTGTGTTCTGCGGCCTCGCAGCTTTGGCCCTCACGCGCCGGCGCCGGTTTCCCTCAACCGCGCCGCCTGCCTGATCAAGTAATTCCGCTCCGGTAAACTCGCCGCCCGCCCCGCCGCGATTTTGTACTGCTCAATCGCGGCGTCGCGCTCGCCCGCCATCTCGAGCAAATGCGCGCGCACCGCATCTAAGCGGTGATACCCCGCGATGCGCGCATCGCCATCGAGTGCTCGCAGCAACTCCAGACCCTTCGCCGGACCATGCACCATTGCAGCGGCAATCGCGTGATTCAGCGCCACCACCGGGTTCGCGGACATGCGTTTTAACAGCTCGTAGAGCGCCAGGATCTGCGGCCAGTCCGTGTCCTCCGCGCGCGCCGCTTCATCGTGCACGGCCGCAATTGCCGCCTGCAATTGGTACGCGCCCACTTCACCCTTCGCCAGCGCCGCCGTCAACATCGCCACACCTTCCGCGATCTCCTCCTGGTTCCACAGCGTCCGATCCTGTTCCGTAAGCGGAATCAACTCTCCCTCCGGCCCCGCTCGTGCCCGGCGCCGCGCGTCTGTCAGCAGCATCAGCGCGAGCAGACCCGCCACTTCCGCATCGTCCGGCAGCAGCGCACGCACGCAGCGCGTCAGCCGGATCGCCTCTTGCGACAACTCCAGCCGTTGCAACTGCGGCCCTGCGCTGCTCGTGTAGCCCTCATTGAAGATCAAATACAGCACATGCAGCACCGCGCGCAGACGTTGTGCCCGCTCCGCGCTGGTCGGCTGCGCAAACGGCACGCCCGAAGCCTTGATGGTGTTCTTAGCGCGGCTGATACGCTGTGCCATCGTCGCCTCCGGAACCAGAAACGCGCTCGCGATCTCTGCCGTAGTCAAACCGCCGACCGCGCGCAGCGTCAGCGCGATCGCCGAGGGCGCCGTTAACGACGGATGGCAGCACATGAACAGCAGCGTCAGCGTGTCGTCCGCTTCCGTTTCAGCCGCCACCGCATACAAGGGATCCGTCGCGAACATCTCCGCCGGCGCGGTCTCCGCCTCACGTCGCCGCCGTGCCGCCTCGCTGCGGATCGTGTCCAGCATGCGGCGCGCCGCCACCTGAATCAGCCAGCCGCGCGGGTTTTCGGGAATACCCTCGCGATCCCATTGCAGAACCGCCGCGACCAGCGCCTCCTGCACGGCATCCTCCGCCGCGGCGAAATCGTGAAAGCGCCGCACAACAGCGCCGAGCACCTGCGGCGCCAATTCACGCAGCAGGTGCTCGATTCCTGCATTCGAAACGCGAGCCGTCACTGAAATTCTTCGGGCGGCCCGGCCGGAACCCGCCGCACTTCAATCGGCATATTCCTGGGTTTTCCTCCGCGGCCCGGTGCCGCCGACGCGCGCGCGGCCACCTTATACGCTTGCTCCGGACTGTCGACGTCCACAATCCAGTACCCCGCCAGGAACTCCTTCGATTCCGGAAAAACGCCGTCCGTGATCGGCTGTCCGTCATTCCCGGCGCGAACGATCTTCGCTTCGTGCGGAAAGTCCAGACCCTCCGCAGACACCAAGACGCCCTCATCTTTCAGATCCTTCACGAACTTGGTCATGAAACCGATGTGTGTCTGCAAATCCTCCTTCGGCCATTTTGCAAACGACTCAAAATTCGCCTTCGAAGCATTCATCATCAATATGTATTTCATGTCCGCCTCCTTTAGCGCACGTCCTCGGCAGTCCCGCCGTGCATGATCTGCCGCACTTCAATGGGCATGCGCACCGGCTCGCCGCCCGGCCCCGGCGCTCCCGATATACGCGCCGCAATCTCGTACGCACGCTCGGGCCTGTCCACGTCAACGATCCAATACCCGGCGAGAAATTCCTTCGACTCCGGGAAAACGCCTTCCGTTACCGGAACGCCGCCATCGCCCCACGTCACCACCTTCGCCTGTTCCGGCCACGCTAAACCGTCGGTCGCAACGAACTCGCCCGAGTCGCGCAAGTCCCGGTTGATCTGGTGCAACACCGCGAAGTGCGCCTGCACGTCCTTCTCGGACCACGAGCGATACGTATCGAAGCCCGCCTTCGGCGCCGACATCATGAGAATGTATTTCATCTGCTCTGTTCCTTTCATCATCGCGCTCCTTTCTGCGCTCTCACCCCAAAGTCGGAGTCCGCCGCCCGTTCTCGACACGGCGCGCAAAAAAAATTCAAAAAGAATTTGCGCGGTCGCTGTGTCGATTCTGCGCGCCCGGCCGCGACGTTTTAGTGAAGGTGGACAGATGCTTGACGCCGCGGTGATAACGCCAATGACGAGTGAATGGACGGCCGCCTGCGAAGTGCAGCGGCGCTTCATGCAGCACGACGCACCCGCGCCGGCCGCCCTCGACTACAGTGCGCACTGCCGTCAAGTTCGTGATCTCGGTGGTGACTTCTACGATTTTGTGCCGCTCGCCGGCGGCCGCCTGGCGTTCGCGATCGGCGACGCTTCGGGGAAGGGCTTGCCCGCGGCGCTCATGATCTCCAACGTGCAGTCCTCGCTACGTACTGCGATACTCTTCAGCGACCGCGATCTCGCCGCCGCGCTGCGCGCCGTCAGCCGCCAGGTGTATTCGTCCTCGCTCGACAGCCGCTACGCGACCATGCTCTGCGGTATCATCGATCCCGCGACCCACACACTACGTTACGTGAACGCGGGCCATCCGCCCGCAATCCTGTTGCGAGCGAATGCGAGCGTGTCGCTCGAAAGCAATGGCGCACCCGTGGGTCTGTTCGCCGATTCGTCGTACGAAGAAACCACCATGCGCATCGACCCGGGCGACGTCCTCATCGCCTGCACCGACGGCATCACGGAATGCGTGGACCTGGACAGCATCTCCTGGAACAGTGATCCGCGGCGCGCGTTGGCGGCAGCTACTGTCGGCGCCATCTTCCGCTACCTCGACAATAATAATGGTGACCCGTTCGACGATGCGACCGCTGCCGTCCTCCGTATGCTGTGAGGTTGCCGCGCGATCAATGCTCGCCCGCCTACCCCGGCACCGCAAACCAGAACCGCGCCCCTTTGCCCACCTGCGATTCCACGCTCATCCACCCGCCCGCGCGCTCTACAATCCGCTTACAAATTGCCAGCCCAATGCCCGTCCCCGGATACTGCTCCTTGCTATGCAGCCGCTTGAAGATTCCAAAAATCCGTTCGTGATATTTCGGATCGATCCCGATGCCGTTGTCCTGCACGGAAAACAGCCACGCCCCGTCCTCCCGCTGCGCCGTAATATGAATGCGCGGCGGTTCCGCGCTCCTGTACTTCAGCGCGTTTGAAATCAGATTCTGAAAAACCTGCTGCAACTGCGCGCCCGGCAATTTCACCACAGGCAGCGGATCCCAAGTGATCTCAGCCGCGTTCTCGCGAATCGCCGCCTCCAGGCTCTTCACCACCGCCGCAAGCGCCTCGTTCGCATCCGTCCGGCTCTCGTTCTGCTTCCCCGCCCGCGCCGTCCGCGTATACTCCAATAAATCGCGGATTAGATTGCCCATGTGGTGCGCGCTGCCCATGATCGTGCCTAGCAGTTCCTGCCCGTTCGCGTCCAGCGTGCCGCTGTATTCCCGCGTCAACAACTCCGCGCTGATGGATGCGTTGCGCAATGGCTCCTGCAAATCGTGCGACGCCGAATACGCAAACTGCTCCAGATCGGCATTCGTGCGCGCCAACTCCTCCGCTCGCGCCTGCAGGTCGCGTTCCGCACGCTTGCGATCCGCGACCTCCGCTTCGAGCTCCGCGTTCGCTTTCGATAATTCTGCCGTCCGCTCCATCACGCGCCGTTCCAGTTCATCGCGCGCTTGCCGCAGTTCCTCTTCCGCTTGCTTCAGTTCCGTAACGTCAATGCCCACTCCATGCAGGAACCACGGCCGCCCGTCCGGCCGCCGCACCATCTTCACCTCGCACTGGAACCACACTACGTGGCCATCGCGCGCGAGCACACGATACACCGACCGCAGCGGCTCACCCGACAATACGAATGCCGCAGCCTCCACATTCCACCGCCCGCGGTCGTCGGGATGAATCTGGTAATACCAGCGAATGGGATCGTCCAGCCACTCCTGGCGCGTGAAGCCGAGGATGGTCTCGATATGCGGGCTCACGTACACTTGGCTGTGCCCGTCTTCCAACCGCGCCATGAACACCACGGCCGGAATCTGCTCCAGCAGCGTGCGGTAACTCAGCGCCAGTTCCGGTTCGGTCGCTTCCGCAAAGTGCTGCGTCACCCCGCTGCTCACCGCCGGAGCCGAACCGCCGCCGGCAAAGATGGCCTGCGCCAAGCCTGCGAGCAGGTCCTCCACTTCGCTTCGCACTGCGCCGCCGAACTGCTCCGCCGCGCTCATTCGCTCTGCCTGTGCACACCGTTCCGCTTGCGCCAGCCGGGTACTTCGTTCAACGAACCCTGCGTAAACCGCCGCAGGGCCCGTATGACGCGCCCATACGTCATCACCGCGTTCGACGACAGCATGGAGCCCGGCGGCTGCTGCATGAACGGCATAAACTTGTCC
>JAICMB010000451.1 GCA_025929455.1 Bryobacteraceae bacterium
GCCGACCTCGATCGCATTCGCCATGTCTCGGGACTTGTGAAGCGGGAGGTTGAACGCGGTCACCAGGTCGCTGTGGTGGTTTCGGCCATGGCTGGCGAAACCAATAAGCTTATCGCCTGGACGCGGGAATTGGCTCCGCTCCACGATCCGCGCGAGTCCGATCCGGTCCTCGCCACCGGCGAGCAGGTCACGGCCGGATTGCTTGCCGTCGCTCTTTCAGCGGGTGGGATCAGCGCACGCTCCTGGATGGGCTGGCAGATCCCCATCCATACCGATGGGATCCACGGCTCGGCCCGGATCGAACGCATCGATCCCGCGCACCTCAATGAACGACTTTCTAGCGGCGAAGTGGCCGTGGTTGCCGGGTTCCAGGGGGTGGCGCCGGATGGCCGCATTTCAACCCTGGGGCGCGGCGGCTCCGATACCAGCGCGGTGGCCGTCGCCGCCGCTGTCGAGGCCGATCGCTGCGATATCTACACCGACGTGGACGGCGTCTACACCACCGACCCGCGCATCGTACCGAAGGCTCGGCGCATGGAGCGCATCGCGTTCGAAGAGATGCTCGAGATGGCTTCGCTGGGCGCGAAGGTGCTGCAGACGCGCTCCGTGGAAATTGCCATGCTGCATCGCGTTCCCATTCGTGTGCTCTCCACTTTCGAGCCGGATGGTGCCGGCACGCTAGTTTGCGACGAGGAAGACATCGTGGAAAAAAAGCCCGTAACCGGCATCGCCTATTCGCGCGACGAAGCGAAAATCACGCTGCATCGCATTCCTGACAAGCCAGGCGTGGCCGCAGCGATTTTCGGACCGTTGGCGGATGCGGGCGTAAACGTCGATATGATCGTGCAGAACGTATCGGAGGATGGGAAGAAAACCGATCTCACCTTCACGGTCAGCCGCAGCGAACTGCATCGCGCGCTGGATGCCATCGAGAAAGCGGCGCCGGCCATTGGATATCGGGACGTGACGCACGATGCCAGCGTCGCCAAAATCTCCATTGTCGGCATTGGTATGCGAACGCATTCCGGCGTGGCGCAGATGATGTTCCGCATCCTTGCGGAAAAGGGCATCAATATCGAAGTCATTTCGACCTCGGAGATCAAGGTCAGCGTGCTCATCGCCGAAGAATATGTGGAGCTCGCTGTGCGCGCCCTGCACGCCGCCTATGAACTGGACAGTGCCTGATGATTGCCGTTGCCGCCGCAGGACCGCGAATTCTGCTGCGCCGGCTGCGCGAGATCATGGCCGAGCCGGCGAGCGCGCAGGCGCGGCTCGACAAGCTGGTCAAGGTGATCGCCGCCAACATGGTGGCGGAAGTCTGCTCCATTTACCTGCGGCGCGCCGGCAATGTGTATGAGTTGTTCGCGACGGAAGGCCTCAATCGTGCAGCGGTTCACAATACCCGGCTAAAGCAGGGGGAAGGTCTGGTTGGCCTTGCGGGAGAAACCGCGGAACCGGTCAACCTGAGCGACGCCCCAACGCACCCGCGGTTCTCGTACCGGCCAGAAACAGCCGAAGACCCGTACCGCTCTTTCCTCGGTGTGCCGATTGTGCGTGGCGGCCAAGTGTATGGTGTGCTCACCGTGCAGAACCGTACCCCGCGCCTCTATGACGAGGAAGAGGTTGAAGCGCTGCAGACCGTCGCGATGGTGCTCGCGGAGGTGGTCGCACAGGGGGGGCTGTTCGATACAGCCGAACTCGATGAGCCGGAACTTCGCGTCGACCGTCCGCGGGCGTTTCGCGGTGAGCCTCTTTCCGAAGGCGTTGCCATTGGGTGCGTGGTGCTGCACGAGCCGCGCGTGCGGGTGGAACGGCTGATTGCTGACGATCCCCACGCGGAACTCGCGCGGCTCGACAAAGCGCTCGATCGGTTGCGCGCCGCGGTCGACGAGATGCTGGCCTCCACCGAACTCGATCTGACCGGCGAAAGCCGCGAAGTCATCGAAGCGTACCGGCTGTTCGCGCAGGATCAGGGCTGGCGCCAGAAGTTGCGCGATGCCGTTCGCACGGGCCTCACCGCGGAAGCCGCGGTGGAACGTGTGCAGGATGAGCTGCGCATCCGCATCGCGCGCACCGGCGACACGGTGCTGCGGGAGCGCCTGCATGATTTCGAAGATCTGGCGCGGCGCCTGCAGCGGCACCTCGATGGCGGTGCCGCCCTGCAACGGCAACTACCAAACGATTCGGTTGTGGTCGCCCGTGCCATGGGACCGGCGGAGCTGCTCGACTATCCGCGCGATCGCCTCATCGGTCTGGTGCTGGAAGAAGTTGCGCCGACTTCGCACGTGGCCATCGTAGCGCGCGCCATGAATGTCGCGCTAGTCGGAAACGTGGAGGGCATTGCCGATAACGCGCGCGCGGGAGACCTCATCGTTGTCGACGGCGAAACCGGAGAAGCGCAGCTTCGGCCTCCCGCGGAAGTTATTCGCGCCTTCGAAACACGGCGCTCTCTGCGCGAACAGCGCGTCGCGCAGATGGTGGAGGTGCGGGACCTGCCTGCCGTCACTAAAGACGGCGTGCACATCAGGCTGATGATGAACGCGGGCCTGCTGATCGATCTGCCGCACCTGAAAGAATCCGGCGCGGACGGTATTGGCCTCTTCCGGACCGAGCTGCAGTTCATGGTTGGCGAAACCATGCCGCGGCTCGCCGACCAGATCGATTTCTATCGGCGCGTCATCGAAGGCGCGGGCGACAAGCCGGTTGTATTCCGTACCCTCGATCTGGGTGGCGACAAAATTCTTCCTTACGGCCGCTGGGAGCGCGAGGAAAACCCGGCGCTGGGCTGGCGCGCCCTGCGCATCGCGCTCGACCGCCCGGCCCTCCTGCGCTACCAGGTCCGCGCTCTCCTGACGGCGTCCGCCGCGCGCACGCTCCGCCTGCTCCTGCCGATGGTCAGCGATGTAGCGGAATTCAATTTGGCTCGCGCCCTGATCGATCGCGAAATCGAGCGCGCGCGGGTTCTGCAGCAACCGCAACCGAAACGCACCCTGGTGGGCGCAATGCTGGAAGTGCCCGCGTTGATGTTCATGCTGCCGCAAATTCTCCGCAGCGCGGATTTCGTTTCCATCGGTTCGAACGATTTGCTGCAGTTCATCTTTGCAGTTGACCGCACCAATGCGCGCGTGTCGCGCCGCTACGATGCGCTTAATCCCGCGGCGCTGACCGTCATCCGCCAGATTATCCACAGCGCCGCAGAAGCCGGAGGAGAAGTTTCCTTGTGCGGTGAAATCGCCGGGCGGCCGCTGGAAGCGATGGCTCTGGTAGGATTGGGATTGCGCATTCTTTCGATGCAACCGGCCAATATCGGCCCCATCAAAATGATGATCCGCAGCATCGATTTGCGGGAGGTGGGCGAGTTCGTCGAGCGGTTGTGCGGGCGAAACGATCACAGCCTGCGCATCCGATTGGCGGCTTTTGCGGCGGAACGCGGCGTGGTTCTGAAATAAGCGCCTCATGATGGATACGCGCACACCTGAACAACGATCTCGCATCATGGCGGCGGTCGGCACGAAGGACACCGGCCCGGAACTGGTAGTCAGAAGATCGCTTCATGCTCTCGGTTGCCGATATGCCTTGCACCGACGCGATCTGCCGGGCTCGCCCGATATTGTGATGGTCGCCCGCAGAAAAATCGTGGGCACGCCTTAGAATATTCCCAATTTGCATTCCCCAAAATCCAGTGTAGTGTGAACGGAAGCCTATCTTTCTCGGCATCACCGGGTGTGACGCTCA
>JAICMB010000713.1 GCA_025929455.1 Bryobacteraceae bacterium
CCATCACTCCGAGCCATAACGTGTCCTTCTGGAGTAAGCCAAGCCGGTGGAGCGTCCGGACTATCGGAAATGTTGTGACGCCCTGAACCAGAAACGCGCCGGACTTAAGAAAGGGGACGTGCACCGCGATTTCGAACGGAGATCCTCGCAAGCTGGTTGTGTGTGGCACAACCGTGATTAACGCTCGGTCTCGCTTGGTGAACGGGACGCTGACGACGAGTGCGGGCCTAATCTTACCCGCCATGCCAAAGTCGATGAGCCAGACTTCACCGCGCCGCGGTGTCGTCATCTTCTTTTGCCAGCAGCTCAAACAAGGTCGACGAGGCCCCACCGATCTCCTCGTCCTCGATTGGGCCAGAATCAAACGGCAGCGAACGTTTTACGATCTCCAGCGTAAAAGCCCGTTTTTCATCCGCCGGCAAATGTTCGAACGCATCCAGTAAAGCTGTGGTCTGGCGGCTCATGTCTCAATCGTATCAAAGGGCCTGCATCGCGACCGTTCCCAGTTGTGCACGTACGCCCATGTTCTGCGCGCCGCGCCCCCGCCGCTGCTCCGTGGCAAACTAGAAGCGTGCCCGAACGTTGTACCTGCGGCGCCGAATTGCCGCCCGACGCGCGATTTTGCCACAAGTGCGGCAAGCCGCAGTTCGATTATCCCGAACCGGAAGCGCAACCGCCTCCGAAGGAAGAGCCGAAAACCAAACGGCCGGCGCAAGGTCCCATCCTGCCCCCGGGCGTTGAGTCGGAATCCATCGAGCCGAGCTTTCGCAACCGCACGGCGGTGCGCATCGCGTTTACGGTCGCATTTCTCGCGATGGTTCTGTTCATCTTCCCCGGACCTTTTCTATTCCCGATCGTCCGCTTGATCATCGGATTCTTTTTCGCCGGCGTGTTCGCCGCGTGGTGGTTCAGCCGCCGCACTGGACGTACGCTCTCGGTGCGGGCCGGCGCGCGGATGGGTTGGATCACCGGCATATTCTCGTTCGCTATGTTTGTCGCGGTATTCACGGCCGCCATGATCGCGATCTCGAACCAAGGCGGACTGGAGAGCTTCTATCGCAAGCAGATCCCCGTCCAGGATCCGAACGTAGACCAGGTTTTGAAGGCGCTGAGCGATCCGTCGGCCTCCCTGATGCTCGTCGTTACCATGCTGCTACTATTCTTCGTCGTCCTGACGGCGCTTCCTACGCTCGGCGGCGTGGTGGGCGCGCACTTCTCCGCAAAGCGCGCATAAAAGAAAAGCCGCGGCGCCCCGTGTTGCGGAAGCGCTCGCGGCTGTGCTGCCGGGTGTTCCCGGGTTAGCGAACCGGTGTCGTCTGAGGCATCGCCATAGCCGGCGATATCGAGGCGTTTGCCGGGCCGTTAGTTAACGTCGGCTGTCCCCAGGCCAAAGCGATCGAGTTCAAATCGTCGCGCAAGCGGTTCCAGGAACTCATGGTTTCCTGGCTGAACTGCGCGTTAGCCATAAACGGCTCTAAGTTTTGGAAGTTGCGAAGCGACTTGCTCAGCCGCTCGCGGGCTTCGCTGTTGTCGTTGTCGATGTAGGCGTCCTGCATACCGCGGACTTCGGCCGATAAATGATTTGCGTCCGCCTTATACTGCGGCCGCTTTGTCATGTTCACCGTACTCGCGCGCAGGTCGTTCTTAAAAGAGCGGCTAAATACGTGCGCATCCGTACGGGCACGGCTCATCACGTCGCTGACCGCACCGGACCGCATGCTGTTCGAGTTCATCATGTGCCCGGAACCTGAGCTCGTTGTAGCCGGCATGGTCTCGTTCGCAGTCGTATTGACGCCGGTGGTACTTTGCGTTGCCGTTTGATTGGCCATTTGGTCAGCCGGCGCCTGCCGGATAACCGTTATACTTCGCCGCACCGTGACGGACTGCCCTGGCGAGGGCTGCGATGTAGAGCTGGATGACGATTGTGCCAGCGCCAGCGAGGGCGCGAAAACCATTCCGCAGGAAGCTAGTATGATTGCGCCCAACGAATTCCTTAGTCTCATAGATATCTCTCCTTCGTTTGGGTGGAGGCGCAGGCACCCGGCACCGCGGCCGCACTATGCGAACTGGGCCTCCGCATATGGGACGCCCGCCCGACGCGAAATGTGAGCCATAATCGAGGGCTCGCCAGCGTTGAAAAGGTTGTGTTTACAGCTTTACGGCGAGTGTCAGGCCATCCGCTATGGGCAGCGTTGTAGTGAGTACGCGGGTATCGGCGACAATTTGTTTATTAAAGGCGG
>JAICMB010000082.1 GCA_025929455.1 Bryobacteraceae bacterium
CCACGTCATCGGAAGCCGAAACGATCGCACTCGGCGAGCAGCTCGCGCGCACGCTCCCATCGCGCGCGGTCGTGCTGCTCATTGGCAATCTCGGGGCCGGAAAGACCACACTCGCTAAAGGCATCGTGAAAGGACTCGGCGCCGCGACCCCCGAAGATGTCTCGAGCCCCACCTACACGCTCATCCACGAATACGCAGATCGCGTCTATCATGTCGACCTCTACCGCCTCGACGACCCTGCCGCGGTCGCGCGCCTCGGCCTGGACGAGATCTTCACGCGCGATGCCGTAACGCTGATCGAGTGGGGCGAGCGCTTCCCGGAACTCATGCCGCCGCAGAGGATCGAAATCGTGCTCACGCGACAGGGCGACGACAGTCGCACGATTGAGGTGCGTAGAAAGGTGTAGTCGATTGCGGGAGATTACGACTTTTTTTGCTGCGGCCTGTAGAATCCGCCAGCCCGCGTCCCGCTAAACTCTTAAGAAAGTGCTGCTGCTGTTTCTCCTCGCGGGCGCCGCGCCCGTTTGCACGCCCCGCGACCCCGCCGCGTGCCATCGCGCCGCTATCGCCCTCGCGCAATCGAGACAGTTCGCGCAAGCCGCCGCGGCCGAAAAAATTTTCGCGGCGTCGGATCTCGCAGATGAATCCGCGTGGTCCCGCGTCGCGGCACTCGCGATTGAAAGTGCGAGCAAAGGCCTCGCCCTCGAAGCCGCGCAACATGCAGCCGCGGCGCAGGACACGCCCGCCAACCACCGCCTGCTCGCGCGCGCGTACGCACTCAACGCGCAACCCGACCAGGTCATCGCCGAACTGCGCGAAGTCGCCCGCCGGCTGCCGTTCGATGAAGCCGCGCAGTTCGACTACGCGAACGCGCTACTAAGGCAGGAGCGTTTTGCCGACGCCGTCACCACGCTCGAAAAAGCCCGCGCCACATTCGATAAAAGCGCGCAGATTGAGTTAGCCCTCGGGGTCGCCTACTACGGCCAGCGCCGGTTCACCGACGCTATCCATTCTTTCCTGCGCACCATCGACCTCGCGCCCGAAGTGCCGCAGCCGTATGAATTCATCGCGCGCATGATCGACCAGGCCGGCGGTGCGCTGCCCGAGATCACGCGCAAGTTCGCCGCCTGGAACACCGCCGAATCTAACAGCGCGCTGCCGCCGTATGTCTATGCCAAAGCGCTGGCCGCCGGCAATGCGCCGCTGGAGCAATGCGAGAAACTCCTGCGAGAGTCGATCGCGCGCGATCCCAAATTCGCTACAGCTCACTTTGAGCTAGGCACGCTCCTTGAACGCCAGCGCAAGTGGCAGGACGCCGCCGCCGAACTCCAAACCGCCGTCGCGCTCGATCCCAAGCAGGCCGACGCGCATTACCATCTCGCACGCGTCTACGACCGCCTCGGCAAAACGGCGAAAGCCGCGGCCGAAAGAGAAGTACACGCCGCCCTCACAAAGCGGCAGTAGAATAACAGAAAGCGCTTACGTCCGCTGCTTGTCTATGTATCGCCGCACATTCCTTGCGTCTACCGCCGCGTCCGCCCTTGCCATAGGCGGCACCAATAATTCGCTGCTGCTGCCGAGCGATAACCCGGATAATTTCCATTTCCGGCTGATGTGGTACAACCCGATCCCGCCCATCAACCAGTCCACCTACCGTCTCCAGGTCAAAGGCCTCGTCGAAAAGCCCGCCGCGTTCTCCGTCGCGCATCTGCGCGGCCTCCCGCACGAAATGCAAGGCTCGCGCATGAAGTGCGTGCAGTGCTGGAGTTCGCGCGCCGAATGGGGCGGCTTCCGCTTCGGACACCTGATCGAACTCGTCAAGCCCAAAGCCAATGCGCACGCCGTGCGCATCGACTGCGCCGACAAGTGGTACGAATATTTCACGGTTAAAGATCTGCTTTCCCCGCGCGTGCTCTTCGCAATGGATATGAACGGCGCCGCGCTTGCGGATCGTCACGGCGCGCCGCTGCGGCTGATCGATCCGGGGCGCTACGGATACAAGTCTGCCAAACTGATCACATCCATCACATTCGTTGAAGAGGGCAAAGGCAGCATGGCGTGCGACATCGGCCCTTATTATTCGCCCACCGGCGAAATCCTCGCCGGCTACGACACGCCGCTCGACCTCGGCGGCAAAACGAAACACAAAATCCGGGGCGGCGAGATCACCGAATACTAAGATGACCGCGTTGACCAAGCGTGCGTTCCTCAAGCTCGCGGGTCTTTCCATCGCTCCTCGCATCCTGCCTTCGCGGCTGCTCCGCGCCGCCACCATTCGCGCGGGCAACACGCGCCGCGTCATCATCGTCACCTTCGGCGGCGGCGTGCGCTATTCGGAAACGTTCTCACCCGAAGGCCTGCGCAACATTCCGCGCCTCGCCGCGTTGCGCCCGCATGGCCAGTTCTTCCGCAATTGCGTCAATTCCGGCGTGCTCTCGCATTTCAATTCCACCGCCAGCATCGTCACCGGCAACTGGCAGCACGTCGACGACTTCGGTTTTCAGCCGCCGTCCGGCCCCACGCTGTTCGAGTGCTATCGCAAAGCCACCGGCGCCGGTCCGATGGATGCGTGGATCGTCGCGACCAACAAAAGCTTCTCTACTATGGGCGCCAGCGCCGCGCGCGACTGGGGTGCTCCCTTCGGCGCGAACGTGGTCCTGCCCAAACAACTCCTGCTCGATGCCGTACAGGAAGTTGTGCGTAAGCGCTCGCATGAGGGCGTCGCCAACCGCGACAACGTTCATCGCCAGCTCGAGAGCATGCTGAGCGAAGGCTACGAGGGCGTCGGCTGGACCATCTTCAAAGCCGGGAACGCGCTCGACGCGCATGTGCGCGAAACCCTCACGCACGCGCTCACCGAATACATCAACGGCCCCGAAGCGCCCAACTCCGGCGACGAGCTCACGTTCTTCATCACGCGCGAAGTCATGCGCGAGTTTGCGCCGCGTCTCCTGCTGGTCAACTTCTGGGACATGGACATCGCGCACTGGGGCGCCTACTCGCTCTACCTCGGCGCCGTCACGCGCACGGACCGCCTCACCGGCATGTTGTGGGACGAAATCCAATCCAACCCGAACTATAAGGACAACACCACGGTCCTGATCCTTCCGGAACTGGGCCGCGACGGCGACGCCAACACCGCTAACGGTTTTCTCAACCATCGCAGCGGAGATCCGTCCTGCCGCAATATCTGGATGCTCGCGCTCGGTGCGGGCGTAGCGCGCGGCGAGACCGAACGCCCTGTGCATCACGTGGACGTGGCGGCTACGTCGCTCGATCTCCTTGGCGCGCGTGCCAAAATGCCCGGCGATACCGCGGGCGAACCGCTGCGCGAGATTCTGGTGTAACGATGCCCGCTGGCAGCCCGAAAGTCTCGCCCACGCTCGAAGCCTTCATCGAGAAGGGCCTTTTCGATCGCCTGCCGGTGACGTTCTCCACGTTTTTCTACGAGCAGATTCAGGACTGGAACTTGCTGTTTCCGGCCGAACAGTCTTACTTCGAGCGATTGTTCACTCTCCTCGACCGCTCCGACCCGCGGGAAGTCGAACGTGTGCTCGCTCCCGTGCGCGAGGCAGAAACACTGATGGGCGTCAACTCGCGGGTGTGGCCGCGCCGGACGTTTACGCTCGACCAGGTCGATTTTCTCAATCGCTCGCCGCACTACGCGGTGTGGCGCAAGGCGATTGCTGACGTGTTCGCGCACGTCGATCCCATTCTCGATTCCGAAGTCGCGCGCCAGGGGCGCCCACGTCTCGTGATTGTGGTGTCGCCCGCGGAATTGCCTGTGGGGCCCGACCGCATGTGGCGGCGCATCGCGCCCTTCGGCAACCTCGTCGCGGTCGAAACTCCCGCCGACGCGGGCGACTATCTTCCGCTGCTGCTCACGGGTAAACCGGGTTCCGCCGCGGCGCCCGCTATCACCGATCTGCTGATGAATGCGCAATACCGCGAGGCGCCGCAGCCGCCGTACACAGCGTGGACGGTCGAAGCGAACGCGCACCTTGCGGCGCTGTCGCGTCACGATCGCGTTGTGCGCCTCAGCTATGCGCAATTGCAAAATTACCGTTCGCGGCTGATGCACGACGTTCAGGAGATCGTCGAGAAGGAGCGCATCCGCGGCCCGCGCCAGTTGAGCGCGCGCTTGAAACGACTGCAGATTCGTCCGGAGGAAGGCGAGCTTGGACGCGATGCACCGCTTGCCGAGTTCACCCGCGCCGTTCTGCTGGCCGGCAACGGTACGCTGCTGCTCAACAACACCTTTGTCGAATGGGCCACGGTGCAGGCGGTGCGCCGCGCGCGGCCGGTTGTCGCAGTTATCGGCTACGGCGTGCGCAATAAAATCAAACCGTTCAGCAGCATCCTGATCTATACCGATCAGGACGCTTCGAACCCCATTCCATCGCAGGCCGACGTGCTCGGCTCCTATGTCGACATCGAAGTGTTCCATCAATATGTCTGGCAGGAGTTCCAGAAATACGCCGAATATCGCGGCAACACCGCATTCTTATTTACCGGTGACGGGCTCGATCAGATGCTCGTGATGGCGCCGCCCGACTATCCAATCCGCGCGGCCGCGCAACCGTGGAAACTCGCGGATGTCTTTCAACACACCCGCGATTGGTTGAATCTGTAATGCCCGCCGCGATAACTATACTTCTCGCCTTGATCGTGCAGTCCGGCCGCGTGCAGACGTTTGCGGAAACGCCTTCGCAACGCGTGTCGCCGCCTCCCTCCGCCGCACCCGGGCCGCCCCCCGTAATCAGCTTTCGCTTCTTTGAAGGCACAGAGCACCGCCGCTTCTCCGGCCTCGACTTAACGCTCGACGACGCTGGTCATTGATGCTGCTGTTGCTCCTCTTTTTCTTTGCCGGCGATCCGCTCACGCGCGGCATTCAAGCGTTTCACGAGGGCCGCTATGCGGAGGCGCGCGCGGCGCTCCAGCAGGCCGCGCCCGGCCCGCAGACCAGCGCGTTTCTCGCTCTCACGCGCGCAGCGCAGGGCGAGTGCGCGGCGGTGGTCGGGGAACTCGAAACGCAGTACGCCGCCGCGACCGACCCGCACATTCAGCGATTAACCGGGCTCGCCGCGGTCGATTGCCGCGTCCGCGCCGGACAGTTCAATGAAGGCGAACGCACGCTCGCATTGCTGCAATCGCGTTTCCCTTCGGATGCCGACGTCCTTTACGAAGCCGCGCGCCTGCACATGCGCGCCTGGAACGACACGCTGCTGCAGCTCTATCGCAAAGCGCCCGCCTCTTATCGCGTAAATCAAATCTCCGCCGAAGTGTTCGAAGCGCAAGGCCGCTACACCGAGGCCGCTGGCGAATACGAAAAGGCTATCGCGAAAAACCCCAAGGCGCTCGATTTGCACTTCCGGCTCGGGCGCGCGCTGCTCGCCTCCGGCCAGAGCGGGGAGGCGCTGCAGGCCGCGCTTCGTGCTTTTCAAGCGGAACTCGCACTCAATCCCTCCGACGCCGCCGCCGAATACGAAGTCGCGCAGATCCTTGCGGCCGGCGGTGACCGCACCGCCGCTCTCGCTCATTTCGAGAGGGCATTACAGCTCGCTCCCGATTTTCCCGAAGCGCTGCTCGCGGTCGGCAAGCGACGCATAGCGGAAAAACGCTACACAGATGCGATCGCGTTGCTCGACCGGGCCGCGCGTCTAGATCCCGCGAGCGAAGCCGTGCATTACAACCTCATGCTCGCTTATCGCAACGCGGGCCGGCTTGACGACGCTCGCAAAGAGCAGCAAACGCTCGAGCGCCTGCGCCAGCCGCCCGCCGGCGAGTTCAGCGATTTCCTAAAGAAGCTCGGCGAAAAACCTGCCGCGACACAGCAATGACCCTGCGCCTCGTTGTGCTGCTCGCCGGCGTGGTAACGGTATCCGCGCCATTCACGCCGGAGTACCACAACGTCGCGCGCGAGGCGGGGCTCACCGCATCATTCCCTAACGGCGGCAGCACCAGCAAGCAATACATTGTCGAAACTACCGGTAGCGGCGTCGCGTTCTTCGATTACGATAACGATGGCTATGTCGATATCTTCATAGTGTCCGGCGAGGGTGGCACGAACCGGCTCTACCACAACGAGCGCAACGGCCGCTTTCGCGACGTCACCGAAGCCGCGGGATTGCACAGCAGCGGCTGGGGACAGGGCGTGTGCGCGGGCGACTACGACAACGACGGCTATACCGACCTGTTCGTCACGTACTGGGGCCAGAACCGCCTCTACCGCAATATCGGCGGTAAACGGTTCGAGGACGTCACCGCTCGTGCGGGCCTCAGGCAATCGCGAACGCGCTACAACACCGGCTGCGCATTCCTCGACTACGACAACGACGGCAAGCTCGACCTTTTTGCCGCCAATTATCTCCAGTTCGATTTTGCGTCAACACCGAAGCCCGGCGCGAATCCGTACTGCTTCTATCGCGGCACGCCGGTAAACTGCGGCCCGCGCGGTTTGCCCTTCGACCGCAACATTCTCTACCACAACACCGGCAACGGTACGTTCACCGACGTGTCTGAGGCGAGCGGCGTCGCCAAACCGTTCGGCCACTACTCGCTCGGCGTGCTCACCGGCGACTTCAACGGCGACGGCCTCACTGATATTTATGTCGCCTGCGATCAGACGCCCTCGCTGCTCTACATCAACAACGGCGACGGCACGTTCAGCGAAGAAGCTGTGCTGCGCGGCGTCGCGTTCGATGAAAACGGCAAAGCGCTTTCCGGCATGGGCGCAACGACGGCCGACTACGACGGCGATGGCCTGCCCGACATCTTTCGCACCAACTTCTCCGACGAGCGCGAAACGCTTTACCGCAATCGAGGTCGCGGCGAGTTCGACGAAACTACCAGCGCCGCGGGCCTCGCGCGCAATACCAGCGATGTCGGCTGGGGCTGCGGCTTCTTCGATTTCGACAACGACGGCTGGCCCGACCTGTTCCTCGCGAACGGTCATGTCTTCCCCGAAGTAGACCGGCTGAACGCAGGTATCCGCTACCGCGAGCACAGCATCCTTTACCGCAATCATGGCAATGGCACATTCGGCGACATCAGCGCGCATGCCGGACCCGCGCTCGGCGAACTGCACTCGGCGCGAGGCGTCGCGTTCGGCGATATAGATAACGACGGCACGCCCGAAATCTTGATCAACAATCAGAACGAGCCACCGTCACTCCTGAAACTCGCGTCTCGGCCGCCCGGACACTGGTTGCTTTTGAAGCTGCGCGGCGCCCGCTCCAACCGTGATGCCATCGGCGCACGTGTGTCGATAAGCGCCGCAGGGCACACCCAAACTGCCGAAGTCCGTAGCGGGGGCAGCTATCTCTCGCAAAGCGACCTGCGCCTGCACTTCGGCCTCGGCGCCGCCGCCAGCATCGACCGCATTGAAGTGCGCTGGCCCTCGGGCAGCACCAGCACAGTCCGGAAGACGCCCGCGGACCGCGTAGTCACGATCACGGAGTAACGCAGTGCCGACGCGCTACTCCTGCAATCGAAAACTCACGCTGATCGTCGTCACGACCTCTATAGGTTTCCCGTTCAGCAGTGTCGGCTCGTACCGCCACTGCTGGACCGCGGCCACCGCTGCTTGCGCCAGTACCTCATCAGGGCTGTTCAATGGCTCGATGGAGAGTAATTTGCCCTCTCTTGAGATCACGGCTCCGAGCAGAACCGTTCCGTGTGTGCCGCTGGCGATCGCCGCCGCAGGATATTCCGGTGCGACGTGGTTAATCAGCCTGGTGGCCTGCACATTGCCGCCAACACGGATACGGCGGGGCGCGGCCGCTTCGGACGCCCTTCCGCGCGCACTGACCACGACGCTCTCCATGACACGGCCAACCTCCAGAACCGCGTCGAGCACCACGGGCGCGCCATGCAAACGCACATGCCTTTGATACAGCGCGAACCCGGGCTTCGCAACGTTTAATGTGTAGTCGCCATCGGCGACAGATTCGAACGAAAAGGCGCCGTCCGGACCCGTTGCCGTCTTCAGCGACTGGTGCGAGTTCGTGTCAGTCAGCCTGACCGCTGCCCCAGGCACGGCGCCGCCGCTGAAATCGTACGCTGTTCCGGAAACGACCGCGGGCGGGGCGGCATGAACACCGCTGACCATGATCAGCAGCAGAAGCGTAGCCGACGCGATCGCTGCGGCGCTTCGACGTGTCAGAGGCGCCCGCGTCCTGCCCGGATCGAGAATCGCCCGAACCCGTCCCTCTAACGCGGGAGGCGCGGCCATGGCGATCCCGACGCCTGTGAACAGCGCCGGTCGCCGCAGTTCGCGCGCCAGTTCCACCAGACAAGATGCGTAATCTTTTGCGGACCGTTGCTCCCGCAGGACTGCATCGTCAGCGGCCTGCTCCGCCGCGATCCGCTGCCCTCGCGCCGCGATCCAGACGAGTGGATGAAACCAGTACAGGGCAGTCGCAATCGCGGTCAGCACGTACGTCACGGTGTCGTAGCGGCGAATGTGCGCGAACTCGTGCAGCAGCACGAATCGCAGCTTTTGCGCCGGCCAGGAACGCGCGTGCGAAGGTAGCAGCACGACTGGGCGGATGACGCCGCATGCCAGCGGGCTCTGGACGCGCGGACTCGTCAGAACGCAAATTTCTGAAGCGACGCCCGGAACTTGTATAGACAACCGCTCACCGCGCCACGCTGCCAACCACAAATAGAACATGCCCGCAGCCAAGCGAAATAACAGCGCTGCCGCAACCGCAATCCAGATCACGGCGGCAATGTTCCAGGCCGTCCATTGAGAGGCGGAAGCAGCCGGAGTCGCGGCGCCGATTGCGGCCGTAAATATCGCGGGACTAATATCGATTGCGGCGGGAACGGGCCGGCGCGCCATCGGTATGCACGGCGCGAGCAGGGCGCCGCACAACGCCGCAGTCCAAATCGCATGTTTCAGCGACGCGGGCGCCCGCCGCGCCACAGCAACGGCGACGCATGCTATTCCCAACAACACGGTTGCCCCGAGCGCGGCTTTAGCGACGCTGAGGAAGATTGCGGAAGTCGCTGCGAACATACATTAACTCCTTCCAGGCTTGCGGGCATCACCGATCAATTGCGAAATGCGGTCCAGCTCCTCATCCGAGAGCCGCCGCGCCGAGACGTCCAAAAGCGCCGCCACGGCCTGTGAAGCGGAGTTTTCGAAAAACGTCGCTAGCAGATGCCGGACGGCCGACTTTTGCGCCATCTCTCGTTTCACCACCGGCGTGAACACGTATCGGGCGCCGTCGCGCTCGTGCCGGGCATGGCCTTTTTCTTCGAGGATCCGTAACAACGCACGCACGGCCGAGTAACTGGGCGGGTCTGCCATTGCTTTGCGCACTTCGCTGGCGCTCGCCTTCTGCTTACGGAACAAAATGTCGAGAATCTGCCGCTCCCGACGGCTCAAGTGGCGTGGCTCGGCAGGCATGCTAAATATTTAGCACCTGTACTCGCCCGCGTCAAGCCGCGATTCGGCCTTTGGACGAGAGCGGCGCGGAGTTAAGAGCGTCCACGAGTCCGGCGGCTCCGCTTACGCCATAGTCAGGTTGCTGGAGACGCCATCCGGGGGCGTGGAGGGCGGCGCCGCGGGTATGGTGGGGACGCTATTTACCGGCGTTTGCAAAACGAATCGGAGGGCTTCGCCGGGGACGGGCGCGGAGACGCAGGCGGCGGCGAGGTTGCTGAAAACATTGCTGCGGTCTTCGTTGTTGGCGATGTCTTCGAGTTTCTGGTGGGCTTTGAAATAGCTGCGTAGGGCAGCGGCTTCGTAACGCGC
>JAICMB010000571.1 GCA_025929455.1 Bryobacteraceae bacterium
TGGCACATCATCGACGCGCGCGGGCGCACCCAGCACGTCCATGGCGCCGGCGTGCTTGGCGAACAGCCCGTGCTCGAGCCGGGCGAGGCGTTCGAATACACCTCCGGCACCCCGCTCGACACCCCCTCGGGCTTCATGAGCGGCGCCTATCATATGCTGGTGCCGTCCTCGGGCGAGAGCTTCGACGTGGCCATCCCGGCGTTCAGCCTGGACAGCCCGCATCAGGACCGCCGCGTCCACTGAGCGCACCGGGAGGGGTCATGTGCCGCCGCGGAGAGAACCGATGGTGAAGATCAGCCCACCTGATACGCATCTGCGCGCGGTCGCGCCGGCCGACCGTCCGACCCGCGAGCAGGCCGAGGCGGCGGTGCGCGTGCTGCTGCGCTGGGCCGGCGACGATCCGACGCGCGAAGGGCTGCAGGATACGCCGGCGCGGGTGGCGCGCGCCTACGAGGAGTTCTTTGCCGGCTATGCGGTCGATCCGATCGGGCTGCTCGAGCGCACGTTCGAGGAGGTGGCGGGCTACGACGAGATCGTGCTGCTGCGCGACATCCGCCTGGAAAGCTACTGCGAGCACCATATCGCCCCGATCGTCGGCCGCGCGCATGTCGCGTATCTGCCGGATCGGCGCGTGGTCGGCATCAGCAAGCTGGCGCGCGTCGTCGAGGCGTACGCCAAACGGCTGCAAATTCAGGAGAAGATGACGGCGCAGATTGCCAATACCATCGACGAAGTTCTGAAGCCGCAAGGCGTCGCGGTTGTCATCAAGGCGGTGCATCACTGCATGACCACACGCGGCATCCACAAGCCTGGGACCGATATGGTCACCAGTCGTATGTTGGGCGTGTTTCGCGATAATGCGCTCACCCGCCAGGAATTTCTGCGCATGGCGGAGTGACAAAGGCGGCTTTCCGTGCCTGAGGGGGGTGGTGATCGGCCGAAAACGGCCTTCGTGCTTGCCGGCGGCGGCAGCCTCGGCGCCGTGCAGGTCGGCATGCTGCACTCGCTCGCTGCGCGCAACATCACCGCGGATATCGTCGTCGGCTCGAGCGTCGGCTCGCTCAACGGCGCTTATTATGCGGGCAATCCCACGCAGGAAGGTGTCGCAAATCTCGCCAAAATCTGGCGTGGACTGCGACGAGAAGACGTCTTTCCGGTCGGGCTGCGCGCGTTTTTCGGTTTTTTGTTGCGAAGGGATTATCTCGTCGCCGCCGACGGCGTGCGCACACTTGTCGAAAATAATCTTCCCTATCGCAAGCTGGAGGAAGCCAAAGTCCCAATCCACGTGGTCGCCACAAACATGCTGACCGGAGCGACCGTGGTCTTGTCGGAGGGCTCTGCGGCGGACGCGATTGTCGCCAGCGCCGCGATCCCGGTGGTGTTTCCGCCTGTGCAATTCCGCAATCTCTATCTCGTCGACGGCGCGGTCTCAAGCAACACGGCGGTGAAGGTCGCAGTGCAGCAGGGCGCCACACGCCTGATCGTGCTGCCGACCGGTTACGCGTGTGCACTCGACAAACCGCCGGAGGGAGCGATCGCGAGGGCGTTGCACGCGATTACGCTTTTGATCGCGCGCCAACTTCTTAGCGAATTGCAAGAGCTCGACGGCACCGGGATTGAATATTTTGTGCTGCCGCCGCTCTGTCCGCTTACAGGTTCGCCTTACGATTTCTCGCAAACCGATTCATTGATCGAGCGTGCCATTAAAAGCACCGATGCGTGGATTGCCGATGGCGGACTCGAACGCTCCAACATCCACACGCAACTGAGCATTCACAAACATTCCAACCAGCACTAAGTTCAAGGAGCCTCCGATGGAAACTCGTCCGCCGTTGCCGCCGTTTACCCGCGACACTGCCGCGCAGAAAGCGCGCGGTGCGGAAGACGCCTGGAATTCGCGCGATCCGGTGCGCGTTGCCGGCGCTTATTCAATCGACAGCCGCTGGCGCAACCGTGCGGAATTTTTTCAAGGCCGTGACGCGATCGTTGCGTTCCTCAAGCGAAAGTGGGTGCGGGAGCTCGATTACCGGCTCGTCAAGGAGGTATGGGCCTTCACGGAGAACCGGATTGCCGTGCGCTTCGCTTACGAATGGCATGACGACGCCGGATATTGGTATCGCAGCCACGGCAACGAGCAGTGGGAGTTCAACGAAGCGGGGCTGATGCACCGGCGCGAGGCGAGCATCAACGACGTGCAGATCAAGGAATCCGATCGCTTGTTTCACTGGTCATTGGGCGCAAGACCGAAAGATCACCCGGGATTGACCGATCTCAAGCTATAAAATGCGATGAGACAATGCCCAAGCGCAGCGCCGGCATCCTGATGTGGAAATACGATGGCGGCCTGCGCGTGTTGCTGGTGCATCCGGGCGGCCCGTTCTGGGAAAAAAGGGACGCCGGCGCCTGGACGATTCCTAAGGGCGAATACCCCGAAAGCGAAGACGCTCTTGTCGCGGCGCGCCGCGAATTCGCCGAGGAAATGGGCGAGGAACCGCGTGGCGATTTTCTGCCGCTCGGCGAAATCCGCCAGAAAGGCGGCAAGCAGGTCACGTGCTTTGCCGTCGAGAGCGACTTCGATGTGAACGGCCTTGTGTCCAATACGTTTGAAATGGAGTGGCCGCCGCGTAGCGGAAAAAGGCGAGTATTCCCCGAAGTCGACCGCGCGGCGTGGTTTACGCCAGAGGAGGCGGAGGCAAAAATCCTGTCCGCACAGTGGGAATTAATTGAACGCTTGCAGCGGCGATTGAACGAAATGCGGGGTGATCGCCTATAATAAGGTCTGAAAGACGATGGCTCGGAGCATCAGCCGATGGCCGATAAAGTCATTGAAAAGCCTCGCACAAAAACCGCAACGAAAACCGAGCGGCCGAAGCTCTGGAAAGTCATCCTGCTCAATGACGATTACACGCCGCGCGAATTCGTCGTGCAGGTGCTCAAGGCCGTCTTCCGGATGAACGAGAGCCACGCCTACCGCGTCATGATGACGGCGCACCAGAAAGGAGCCTGCGTGATCGCCGTCTATACAAAAGACGTAGCCGACACCAA
>JAICMB010000711.1 GCA_025929455.1 Bryobacteraceae bacterium
ATGTGCACGGATGTGGATCGCAACGACAAGTCACGGGTGTGCGAGCCTGGTTCCGTGCGCGTGCTGGGCCGCCGGCTCATCGAGTCGTACGCCGGCTTGTTTCACACCGTGGACCACGTCGAAGGCACGCTGCAGGAGGGCTTCGATTCCATCGATGCGTTCCTGACGCACATGTGGGCCGTCACGATCATTGGCGCCCCAAAGAAGGCTGCGGCGCAGGCGATCGAGAATATCGAGAAGACCGCGCGCGGTTGGTACGGCGGCGCTATCGGCATGATCTCGCTCAACGGCGATATCAACACCGGCATTCTCATTCGCACCGTGCACCTGCGCGACGGCATCGCGCGGTACCCGGCTGGCGCCACGCTGCTCTACGTTTCCGTCCCGGAACAGGAAGAGGCCGAAACGCGCATCAAGGCCACCGGTTTCTTTCGCTTTTTGCAGCGGGGCGCCACTCCGGAGCCGCAACCCGCGCCTGCGGTCCATACTGCAGCCACCGCGCCGCGCGTGCGCATGCTGCTGGTCGATAACGACGACTGCTTCATACACACGCTAGCCAACTACGCGCGGCAGACCGGAGCCGAGGTTGTAACGTATCGCGCGGGCATTCCCCACGAAATGATTCGCGACATCGCGCCCGATCTGATTCTGATCTCGCCCGGTCCCGGCCGTCCTGCCGACTTCGGAGTTCCGCAACTGGTACGCTTCGCCGCCGATAACGATATTCCGGTATTCGGCGTCTGTCTGGGTTTGCAGGGCATTGTGGAAGCGTTCGGCGGCGAGCTCGCCGTGCTCGATTATCCGATGCACGGAAAGGCGTCGGCTGTGACTCACGACGGCACCGGCGTGTTCGAAGGGTTGCCGGCGGAGTTTCGCGTCGGCCGTTATCACTCGCTCTATGCTGTGCGTGAAACGCTGCCTACTGTGCTGCGCGTGACCGCGGAATCGAACGACGGCACCATCATGGGCGTGCGCCATCGCGACCTGCGCATCGAAGGCGTGCAGTTCCATCCCGAGTCGATCCTGTCGCTTGAAGGCGACTGCGGCCTGAAATTGATGCGTAATGTGATCCGTGGGGTGGCGGCGCTCGCGGAGCGTAACGCAGCGGGATAGACGAAGCGCGCGATCCGATGCCGGGCGAGGCGTAATCGCTCTGTTGCGATGCGAAGTATCCGTTCAGGTCGATGACCACATCCCGCTGGATCGGAAGCTAGCACGCTGACGCCGTACGTTCCGGAGGGGACGACAGCCGCGTTTGCGATCGCGTTACCGCGGCGCGCGTTCAGGGTCGAAACAATCGGAAAGGGCTGTTCCGCCGGCCAAATGCTCAGATACCCGAGTGGGGCGTGCGGAACGACTGTGACGTTCAGCGAAAATGTCTGAGCCGCTGGTGAGACCCCGCAGGTATTGGCGATAAAGAAGTCGCGCAACTTGCCGCCGGTGAACACTGGACCGCCGAGCGGCCCGACGGCGTTGCGGGTGTCCGCGAGACGGCATGGCGGAATCGGATAGAAATGCAATCCCGATGGCGACGGCGGGAGCGAAATAGCCGTTCGCATCGCATAAGCCGCTGCGCTGATTTCGCCGCGGCGTTCATGCCTCAGCTGATTTTCCTCTTATTTGGTGAGCCCGGTTGCACAGGCCCGTTGAATTCGCCAGATTTTTGATGAAACGGTTTGCGAATGTCTAGGTCTAACGTGTCAATTGGCGAGGTGAATGTCCGGCGTGTAGTTCTGTTTCCTTGTTTCTACTTGCGTCCGCACGCAAGTAGTCTTATTGACGATTTGCTGCCATTACGTAGAAGGTGGTTGCTGCGGATAGGTGCACGGTTGACAAGTAGATGCCAAAGCCCGAAGCACCTGGAACCGCGGCACCGCAATGCGAACGGAGAAATTTCATGCGACTCGCGCAGACTGGGGTTCGAGTGCCAATGTCATTGGTGTTCATCGCCATTGGTGGCTCGTTGTACGGAAATTTTTTGCCGCCTGTGTCCTTCACGGAACCGACGAAGGCCGGTGCGGACCAAATCATTTTCACAGGCAACGCTCTGCCGGCAGGTGGTATGGTATTCGTCTGCGAAGGATTGCCAACTACGATCATCGGCAACAACCCACTCAATGCGTGTGGTGGCGCGGGGTTGCCCAACCACGGCATCAGCGATGTTCTCGGTTTCATTCCCGCCGCCAACCCTGGCGGTGGGAATGAATTACTCGCAGAATTGGCGTCCGATAGAGACCTCCCGCCGGATTA
>JAICMB010000483.1 GCA_025929455.1 Bryobacteraceae bacterium
CCCGGACCACAGCCGCACGGTTATGCTCAGCTACGCACTGTGGCAGAGGCGGTTTGCTGGCGATCCCGGCGCACTGGGCAAAACGATAACGCTCGACGGAGCGCCATACACCATCGCGGGCGTGATGCCGCGCGAGTTTCACTTCGCGCCGTTCTGGGCGACGCACGCGGAGCTGTGGGCGCCCCTGGACCTGCAGCGCCGCGCCCAGGACCGCTCCGGCAGCAGCCTGCGTGTTTTTGCGCGGCTTAAGGACGGCGTGGCGCTGGCGCGTGCGCGTTCGGAGCTCGCCGCCATAACGAGCCATCTCGAGCAACAGTATCCCGGCACGAACCGCAACGTCACCATAACTCCCCTTCACGAGAAAGTCGCCGGCAACGTGGAGACGCCGTTGCTCCTGTTATTGGGCGCCGTGGGATTCGTACTGTTGATCGCGTGCGCCAACGTCGCACACATGCTGCTAGCGCGCGCCGCCGCACGACAGAAAGAGATGGCCATGCGCAGCGCCCTGGGTGCCGGGCGCGGGCGCATTGTGCGGCAACTCCTGACCGAAAACACGCTGCTCGCCATCCTCGGTAGCGCCGCCGGGCTGCTCCTGGCGATCGCCGGAACGCGTGCGCTCGTGGCATTGAGTCCCGCCGACATTCCGCGTGTCGAAACGGTGCGGGTCAGCGCGCGTGCGCTGCTGTTTCTGCTCGGCACGTCGGTGCTGACGTGCGCGATCTTCGGTCTGTTGCCCGCTCTGCGCACCGCAGCGGTGAACCCGGTCGAGGCGCTTAAAGAAAGCGGTGGCGCAGGCGAAGGCCCGCGGCCCAATCGCGTGCGCGCGATTCTGGTCGCGTCGGAATTTGCGCTCGCTGTAATGCTGCTGGCGGGGGCGGGCCTAATGCTCCGCACCTTCCACGCACTCGCGTCCATCGATCCCGGTTTCCGCCCGCGCGACGTGCTCTCGATGGTTGTTTCGGTCGCGGGATCGAAAGAAGCACCGGCCGCCCGCCGAGCCGTTTTCTATCACGCGCTGCTAGAGCGCGTGCGCGCGCTGCCCGGTGTGGAAGCCGCCGGCGCGATTAATCACCTGCCGCTCGCCGGCGACCTTTGGGGACTTACCTTCGAAGTCGAAGGCCGCCCCAAACCCCGGCCCGGCGACGCGCCGAGCGCGGTGTACCGCGTCGTGATGCCGGGCTACTTCGAGGCCATGCGGCTACCGGTCTTGATCGGGCGCGACATCGCTGAGTCCGATATCGCCGGTGCGGCACGCGTCGCCGTCATCAACGAAACCGCCGCGCGCCGCTATTGGCCCGGTGAGCAGGCTATCGGCAAAAATATCGCGTTCTCCAGCGATGACGACAACGGACGGCCGCAATGGATCACCATCGTCGGCATTGCGAAAAATGCCAGACAGGGCGCCTGGGCCGCCACACCGCAGCCTGAAATTTACGTTGCCGCTCTGCAGAGACGAGACTTCCTTGGCGCTGCCGGAACGCATACTGCCTATGTCACGCTCGTCGTTCGCAGCGCGGTCGAACCGGCCGCACTCGCGCGCGAAGTGAAGGCCGCGGTTTGGTCCTTCGATCGCAACCTCCCGATTTCAGAAGTACAGACGATGCAGAACGTCGTAAGTGAAGCCAATGCGCAGCCGCGCTTCGAGATGCTGCTGCTGACGGCCTTCGCAGCGCTTGCGATGATTCTCGCCGCCGTCGGAATCTACGGAGTCGTGAGTTATGCCGCCGCGCGGCGCACGCGCGAGATTGCCATTCGGATGTCGCTGGGAGCAACCCGCGGCGCGGTGCTGGCGCTCATCGTCCGGCAGGGCATGCTGGTCGCACTGGCAGGTGCGGGCGCCGGCCTGATAGGCGCCTTGCTGCTATCGCGGCTTATGAGCGCAATGCTCTACGGTGTGCAGCCCAACGATCCTGCCACTCTTGCCGGTGTGGCCGTCACGGCCGCACTCGTAGCGCTCCTCGCCAGCTGTATCCCCGCCGTGGGCGCCACGCGAGTCGACGCCGCGACCGCACTGCGCGAGCAGTAGAGGCGTCACAGCTCACTGTCGAGCATACTTTCTCGCAAGTCCAGCAGCCGCTGCACTCTCGTCAAAGCGCGATCGCTGATGCGGCCCTGCTTGTGCATCTGCAGTACGCGCTTGCGCTCGGCAGCCACCACGGCCGACCACGCTTCGCCATCGTGTTCGCCCGCGCCGTCCTGCAACACCTGCAGCCGGTTTTCGAAATGCTGCCGCAGGCGCGCCAACCCGTCTGCCGGCATCTCCGCGCCGCGTTCGAGTTTGTCGATCGTTTCGAGCGCGGCACGAGCGGCTTCAACTTCGCCGAATACCGTCTCCTCCCGGGTTTTGCGGCGGTCCTCCGCGACTTCCTGGCTCAGCCCCAACGCGCGCACTAGAAACGGGAGTGCGGTTCCTTGCAGCACCAGAGTAAACACGATCACGACCGCGGTGATCGACAGAATCGACTCGAACTCCGGTAAGGGCGGTCGCTGGGCGGGAATGGACAGCGCGGCCGCGAGCGAGATGGGCCCCCGCATTCCGGACCACGCAATCACGAATAGATGCCGGCCGGGCAGCGGCCCGCCGCCGATGCCGAAACGTGCCAGGAAAGCGTCGGCGCTCGCGGTCACGGCAGTCCACGCGAACCGGACACAGCTTACGGATACGGCCGCGACCAAGCCCCAAATCAAGACGTGTGCGCGGTTCTCGAGCGCATAGCGCAGCGTCGCGCCCGCCATCAAAAACAGGGAGCCGTTCAGGAGGTAAACCACCATCTCCCAGAACCCCGTGGATCGTAGCCGCGTGCCGGCCGCGACCAGCGCCGGGCGGCGTTCGCCGATATACATTCCCGCGGCTACGGTCGCCAGAACTCCGGAGCCGCCCAGCGCTTCTGGAACCATAAAGGCCGCGAATGGCGTCAGCAAAGAAACGGCGATCTCGGTTTTGGGGTCGCCGATATGCGTGCGAATCCATGCGATAACAGCGCCGAGCAGGACTCCGTATACCGGCTCGCCAATGAGAATGGCGAGGAAACGTTCGACCCCTTGTCCGATGGGGAAGTTGCCGTGCGACGACGCCGCCACAAGCGCCAGCGAAAACGTCGTGAGAGCGACGGCATCGTTGACGAGGCCCTCACCTTCGAGGATGCTTACAATTCTGTGCGGCACGCCAACTCGATTCGCGACCGCGGCCGCGGCGGCCACATCGGTCGGCGAGATCACCGCCGCGAGCACCACCGCCGCGCCCCACGGCATACCAGTGAGCGCATGCATGATGGCCGCCAGCGCGAGGGTTGTCGCAATTACCAGCCCTATTGCCAGCAGGGCGATCGGCCGCAAATTACTGCGGAAATCCGGCCACGGCAGGTCGACAGCCGAGGCATACAGCAGAGGCGGTAGAAACAGATACAACGCCGCGTGCGCATTGAGACGCAACAGCGGAACGCCGGGAATGAACGCAACGGCCATGCCCAGCGCGCACCATATGATCGCCTCCGGAACAGGCGTGCGCTTTGCCAGACCGCTGCCGCATGCGATGAGCGCCAGCAGCACGAACCA
>JAICMB010000710.1 GCA_025929455.1 Bryobacteraceae bacterium
CTCATAGCGCCGCCGCCACCGCGTCTCCCACTTCCGACGTCGTAGCCGCCTTGCCCGCCGGCTTCAAATCCGCCGTGACGCGGCCCGCGTTTAAAACTTCTTCGATGGCGCGGTTCACCGCCGCCGCTTCATCGGTCAGCGAAAAGCTGTATTCGAGCATGGCCGCCACGGACCCGATCGCTCCGAACGGATTGGCTTTGTTCTGTCCCGCGATGTCCGGCGCGGACCCGTGCACCGGCTCATACAAACCGACCCACGCGCCCGACGGCCGCCGGTCGCCGATCGACGCCGACGGCAGCATGCCGATCGAACCCGCCAGCACCGCGCCCTCGTCGCTCAGAATGTCGCCGAACAGATTCTCCGTCAACAGCACATCGAAGCGCTTCGGATTCAGCACCAACTGCATCGCGCAGTTATCCACCAGGAGATGATCGAGCGTCACCTCCGGAAATTCCGCGGCGTGCACTTCGGTGACGACCTGCCGCCAGAGCTGCGAATTTTCGAGCACGTTCGATTTATCGACGCTGGTCAATTTACGCCGGCGATGCCGCGCCAGATTCAACGCCATGCGCGACACGCGCTCAATTTCGCTGCGTGTGTACGTCATCGTGTTCACCGCGCGCGTTTCGTTACCGTCCTGCTCGATGCCGCGCGGCGTGCCGTAATACAGGCCGCCGGTCAGCTCGCGAACGATAATCATGTCCGTGCCTTCGATGCGATCGTTCTTCAACGGCGATGAATCGAGCAGCGCAGCGTAACTGCGCACCGGACGAAGATTCGCGTAAACTCCGAGCGCCTTGCGAATCCCGAGCAGGCCACGCTCGGGCCGCTTATCCGGCGGCGCGTTGTCGTACTGCGGCAAGCCCACCGCACCCATCAGGGTCGCGTCGGCCGCCAGCGCCTTATCCAACGTTTCCTTCGGCAGCGGCGTCCCGGTCTCCTGGATCGCGATGCCGCCCAGCAATCCCGCCGACAAGTTCAACTGGTGGCCGTATTTGCCGGCCACCTTCTGCAATACCTTTACTGCTTCCCGGGTCACCTCGGCGCCGATCCCGTCGCCGGGCAGAATCAGTATGTTCAGTTGCATGTAGAGTGTGCGCGCCGCCGCTCAGTCGTTGGCCGCCGCGCTTGTTGCTGCGCCGAGCACCTCGTGTACCAGCGCCACGATCTCGTCGTTGCGAACGCCCTTCTTGCGGTCGGCAATCGCCGTAAACCGATGGTACACGTCATCCAGTTCCTCGCGCGTGAGCTTGAATCCGAGGTGCTGGCAGCGGTCGTTCAACGCGTGCCGCCCGCTGTGCTTGCCGAGCACGAGCTTGGTCTCGGGCACGCCGACGCTCTTGGGGTCCATAATTTCGTACGTGGACCGCTCCTTCAAATAGCCGTCCTGGTGAATGCCCGCCTCGTGCGCAAACGCGTTCTCGCCGACGATCGCTTTGTTCGGCTGCGGCCCGAACGTGATCGTCTGGGTGAGCAACTGGCTCGCGGAGTAAATATGCTCCGAAACAATTTTCGTCTCGAACGGCAGCTTGTCGTAACGCGTCTTGAACGCCATCACGACTTCTTCGAGCGATGCATTGCCCGCGCGCTCGCCGATGCCGTTAATGGTGCATTCCACCTGGCGCGCGCCCGCCTGCACGGCCGCGATCGAGTTCGCCACCGCCAGCCCCAGGTCATCGTGACAATGCACGCTCACGATCGCATTGCCATCCAGCGCTTTCACCATGCGCGCGATGAGCGTGCCATATTCTTCGGGCACGGAATAGCCGACCGTGTCCGGCAAATTGATCGTGCGCGCGCCCGCCGCGACTGCGGCTTTCGATACTTGCTCCAGGTAATCGGGATCGGTGCGCGTCGCGTCTTCGGCGGAAAACTCGACGTCATCGGTGTACGTGCGCGCCAGTTCCACCGCTGCGATCACTTCATCGAGCACCTGCTGCTGCGTCTTTTTTAGCTTGTACTTCAGATGAATCTCGCTGGTAGCGAGAAACGTGTGGATGCGCGGCCGGCGTGCGTTCTTGAGCGATTCCGCCGCGCGCGTGATGTCTAGCTTATTGGCGCGCGCCAGCGCCGCCACTTGCACCCAGGGGAACTCGCGGCTCACCGCGTCAACGGCCTCGAAATCGCCCTCGGAAGCGATCGGGAATCCGGCTTCTAAAATGTCTACACCCAAGTCCACGAGCGTCCGCGCCATGCGGAGCTTCTCGGGAACTGTCATGCTGCAGCCGGGCGACTGCTCGCCGTCGCGCAG
>JAICMB010000709.1 GCA_025929455.1 Bryobacteraceae bacterium
ACACCATTTCGGTTTGTTTTCAAGCGTTTTGCGATGCACCAAATACGGGTTCTCAGCCCGTTAGTGGCATCGATCTGATCGACGATCCGGTCGGAACAGCGTTACGCACGTCCGCGTATCGCGCGCTAAGCGTTGTCGAATGCAGTATGATTGCTTCCGACCCGGCTCAGGCGGGAATTGCCGATGCGAGCTTCCACACCCTGCGCCATACGCACGCCTCAAACTTGCTGTCGAGGGGCGTACCGTTGCCGGCCGTATCGAAGCGGCTGGGGCATGCCGATCCGAACGTCACGTTGCGCGTGTACTCACATGCCATGCCGGACGACGACCGCGGCGCCGCCGACGCGTGGGACAAACTGCATATCGATTCGGTCCAATGATGGCTGACTTACCTCGGACGTCATGGGAGGTTGGCAGAAACCAGAAAACAGCGAATTTCTCAACGAATTGTGGTAGCGCTAACGGGAATCGAACCCGTATTTAAGCCTTGAGAGGGCTCCGTCCTAACCGTTAGACGATAGCGCCACAGCTATTTCATTTTACCGCAGCCGCGCGCCATTCCCCCGCGGAACGGCAGTTTTTCGCCGAGCGTCTGCTATAACAGACCTATGCGCTGGACCTTGGTGAGCCTGGCTGCGCTCGCCTACGCTTTTGCGGCGCAGATCCCCGCCGGCACGCCTCTCCAAATCCGCCTGACCTCAAAAATATCGAGCGCGAACGCGCGTGTAAACGACCCGTTTTCCGCCGTCGTGATCGCGCCCGTCGTCGATCAGGCCGGCCATATTGTGCTCGGCGCGAGCGTGAAGATCACCGGGCACGTCGCCGCGGTGAAACAGCCCAAGGACGCCAACGATAACGCCACGCTCGACCTCAGCTTCGATGAAATTGCGACGGCCACAGCCAAAGCGCCGCTTGCGGCGAAGCTCACCGCTATAGATAACGCGCGCGAAACCATCAACAGCAACGGCGAGATCGTCGGGATTGTCGCCGCCGACACGGGCTCGGCGCGGCTCGATCAGGGCATTAATAAGCTCAGCCAGCGCTACGAAGGTCTGGGGCAACTTCTCGGCACCTTCAAGCAGGCGGTCGTGAAGGACGTGGACGCCAGCATCACGTACGATCCGGGCGTGGAGATGACGATCGAGCTTACGAAACCGCTCGATTGGACCGCATCGCCTGCCGCACCAGCGATTTCCGCGATCGAACCGGCGGACCGCCTTGCCGCGCTTGTGGCATCGGAACCGTTCCGCACGAAAGCGAGCAACGGCCGGGATTCCGACATCGCGAATTTCATGTTTATCGGCACCGCAGATCAACTGCGGCACGCGTTCGAAACGGCGGGCTGGAGCACGGCCGACAAGCTCTCGCACCAGTCCGAGTTTGAAACGTTCCGCGCGCTCACCGAGATGCGCGGCTACAAGGAAGCGCCGGTTTCCACGCTGTATCTGGCCGGCGCGGCGCCCGACCTGGTCTTTCAAAAGCAGAACAACACCTTCGCCGCGCGGCATCATTTGCGGATTTGGCGCAGGGCCGAAACATTCGACGGCAAGCCCGTGTGGATCGGCGCGGGGACGCACGACACGGGCATCGATTTCTCACAACAGAACTACACGTTCATTCACAAGATCGATCCGCAACTCGACCGCGAGCGCGCCAAGGTGGTGAACGATCTGCTCTACACCGGCGCCGTTAAGGGTCTAGCGCTGGTCGACCGCCCACAGGTGCCGAAAAGCGGCGCAACGAACGCAACCGGCGATGAACTGACTACGGACGGGCGCATCGCCGTTGTCGAGTTCTGAGCCGCGCGCGCGTCAGCTTAGATTCCGAACCGTCGTTTCGATCAGCTTGCGAGTGCCCGCGTACGGATCGGGGCCACCCTCCCATTCCATCGAGTAGTACCCTTTATACCCGCTGGCCTTGGCAATCGCGAACGTCTTCTCGACATCCACGCGATACACTTTCGCGCCGTCCACTTCCGAGTCCTTCACATGCGAGATGTTGTAGGCGTGCGCGAACATCGCACGAACGGAATCGTAGTTGTAATCCGGCCCGCCGAGCAGCATGGAATTGCAAAAATCGGGCAGCGCGTGCAGCCACGGCGTATTGGCACGCTCGATCACCTGCACGATGAACTGCGCCGATTCGCTGCGCGGATCGTCGTTTTCGAGATTGATTACAACATTGCGCTTCTCGCCGTACTGCGCCACCGCTCGCAAGCTATCGGCCGCGTGCGCCACGTCCGGCTTGCTGTCCTTCGCC
>JAICMB010000776.1 GCA_025929455.1 Bryobacteraceae bacterium
GGGCGGGTTGGCAACCCGCCGCAGGTTGACAACCTGCCCCACGTGAACGAATGGAGCGCGGAACCTTTATTAGTTCTACGGCGGTGGTGGACCCTACCGCCCGGATTGACGCTGGCGCGGAGATCGGACCTTACTGCATTGTAGGGGCGGGAGTGAGCATCGGCGCGGGCACGCGGTTGATGGCGCACGTGTTTGTCGAAGGCCCGACGGCTATCGGAGAGGACAACACCTTTTTCCCCTATTCGACGGTGGGCGTGGCGCCGCAGGATTTGAAGTATCGCGGCGAGCAGTCCGAAACGCGCATCGGCGCGCGGAACCGCATACGCGAATTCGTCACCATTCATCGCGGCACCGAAGGCGGCGGGATGGTCACTTCCATCGGCGATGACAATTTGATCATGGCGTACGCGCACATTGCGCACGATGTCTCGATCGGAAATAATGCGATCGTCGCGAACGGCGTCACGTTCGCGGGCCACGTGACGGTGAACGATTGGGCGGTGATCGGTGCGTTTACGGGCGTGCACCAGTTCTGCCGCATCGGCGAGCACGCCATGATCGGCGGCTACAGCGTGATCACGCAGGACGTGCTGCCGTTTTCGACGACGGTGAGCGAGCGCGAGGTGAAGGTGTTCGGCGAGAATCGCGTGGGATTGGAACGGCGCGGCTTCGCGAAGGAGAGCATCGACGCGCTGCATAAAGCGCTGCGGCTGGTGGCGCGCTCCGGGCTGAACACGGCGCAGGCGGTGGAGCGCATTCGTGCGGAGATTCCGCGCACGCCCGAGATCGCGCGGCTGCTGGACTTTATCGCCGAATCCGAGCGCGGGTTTGTGAAGTGAGGCGCTACGGAATCATCGCGGGCAACGGGCGCTTTCCCGTGCTGGCGCTCGAAACGGCGCGCACGCTAGGGGACGAAGCCATCGCGATCGCGATTAAGGAAGAAGCCGCGCCCGAGGTGGAGCGGCTGGCGGCGCGCTGCTACTGGATCTCGCTAGGCCAACTCAGCCGGCTCGTGGATATCTGCAAGGACGAGCGCATCACGGAACTGATGATGGCCGGGCAGGTGAAGCATGCGAGCATTTTCTCGGCGATCCGTCCGGACTGGCGGCTGTTTAAGGTGCTGGCGTCGCTTCCGGAGAAGAACACGGACGCGCTGATTTTTGGAGTCGCACGCGTTTTGGAGGACGAGGGCATCAAGCTGGTGGACTCGACCACGCTGCTGAAGCCGATGCTGGCCGGACGCGGCGCGCTTACGAAACGGAAGCCCGACGGCGATGAAGAGCGCGACGCCGCGTACGGACGCCGCATCGCGAACGCGCTTTCGTCGCTCGATGTGGGGCAGAGCGTGGTGGTTTGCGAGCGGGCGTGCGTGGCGCTGGAAGCGATGGAGGGAACGGATGCGATGCTGCGCCGGGCGGCGGCGCTGGTGAACGGGCGGCCGCTGCGGCTGGTGAAGGCGTCGGGGAGGAGGCGGCATTTGCTGTTCGATGTTCCGGTGGCGGGGCCGAGTACGGTGGACGCGATGGTGGAGACGGGGACGACGCTGCTGTCAGTGGATGCGGAACGTACGCTGCTGCTGGATCGGGAGGAGATGCTGCGCCGGGCGGACCGGGCGGGGATTGCGATTGTGGGGGTGGAGGCGGGGGAGTAGGGCGACTGTATCGGACTTGCGCGCGAGAGCAGGGATGAAGGCGCGCTGGACGATCGTGCGGCGGGGGACGAGGCCGATTGACAATCGGCCGCAGGTTGACAACCTGCCCCACGTTGTTTTCATGAAATACGGCGTCATCGCTACTATAAGCCCATATGGAAATTTTGAGAGTTGTGGGTCGGGAGATTCTCGACTCCCGAGGCAATCCGACGGTCGAAGCCGACGTGGTGCTGGCGGACGGCA
>JAICMB010000097.1 GCA_025929455.1 Bryobacteraceae bacterium
GCGAACGCTCGCCCACTCGTATTTCTGCAACTCAGCGCGGCCGTTGGCCGCGAGCCGCGCCGCAAGATTTTCATCCGCGAGCAGATCGAGGCAGCAGCGCGCCATCGCCTCATGGTCGTCGAGCGGGACCAGCAACGCGGTCCGTCCGTTTTCGGCGATGTACGGCACTCCGCCCGCCTCGGTAGACACCGCCGGAATACCCGACGCATAGCACTCCAGAATCGAGCCCGGCATATTATCGATGTTGGGACTCATGACGTAGATGTCGGCCTCGTCGTAAAGCGCCGGCACGCGATCATGGGGGACGATGCCGATGAAGCGAACGCCGCACAATTCCAACTCGCGCGCATACTGTTCAAGCTGCGTACGGCACGGGCCCTCGTGAGCGATGGTCAGCGTCGCGTCGGGATAACGCCGTTGCACGATTTGGAACGCGCGCAGAATGCAGTCCACGTTGTACAGCGAATCGAGCATACGATTCGTCATCAACACCGGCCGCAGTTTGCCGCGCGCGCGGAACCGAAAGCGCGAGACGTCGATGATGTTGAAGATGGACTGCGCGCGCAAACCATGCTGCGCGAAGACGTCGACCAGATAACCGGAGGGCGTGACTACGCGCGTCGCCTTACGCAGCGTCCAGCGGGACGACCGCGGAAACCGGGCCAAGTGCTGCGCGGCGCGGCCATCGCGATAGTTCACAATGACTTTCACGCCGAACAGCCGGCCGATATGCACGGCGGGAATGGTCCACAGATTGAACGACCATAGGCCGGCGGAGAAGACGTGGAAGATTTCGTAACGGCGGCCGCGGCGTAGCAGGCGCGCGATGAACAGCAGAAAAGACGCGGCGGTCTTAACGTAGCGGATGCGAAACAGCGGCGCGAGCAGGCCACCGGCGCGAGGGCCGATGGGGAAAAAGTCGACGTGCACGTCGGGCTCGTTCCGCAGGCCGGCAAGCAGGCGCGTAGCCTGTACGGCCTGCCCGCCCATGATCTCGAGCGACGGTGCGATGAGCAGGATGCGGATGGGATTAGGCACTGACGCGGTGCGATGCGGATACCGGTGCCATCGCCCGCGGGCGTTCGGCGTCCTCGTACCGCATCCAGCTTTCGAGTACGTACAGCCACCAGAGCTGCTGCGGAGCGGAGCCGCTCTCGCGTGCCGCGTCGATGCGCGCAAGCGCCGCATTGCGGTTGATGAATCCGTCGCGCGCCAGGACGGAGCCGTCGATCGCGTCGCGCACGGCCGTATACCAGTCGCGGGCGATCCAACGCTGCACGGGTATGGTGAACCCACGTTTCGGCCCGGTTGCCACCCGCTCTCCGATTTTCCGGCGCGCCAGTTCGCGCAAGATCGCCTTCAGCGTGCCGCCCTGCAGACGTACGCCGAACGGCAAAGCGGCCGCAAAGCTCCATAGCTCGTGATCGAGGAACGGCGAGCGAGCCTCCAGGGCGTGATACATCGTTGCGCCGTCCACCTTGGTCAGATACTCGCCGGTGAAGCGCGTCGTGCGGTCGTAGGCCACGAATTCGTCGAGCAGCTTGCGCGCCGATGCGGGCGAGAGCGGAATCGATCGCTGCGCGATGGACAGGCCCTGCAATCGCGGCCCGAGCATCCCATGCCGCACATACAGCAGCCAGCCGTCGTGTACGCGCGTGACCGCGCCCAGGCCGCCCGTAGCGTAATCGAGGAAGTGTTTGCCCCGCCGTAACGGACCGGCATCCGGGATGGCGTTCGCGGCGATCGGCCACAACGGCGCGGCCGCGAGCGGAATGCGTTGCGCGAGCTGTTGCGCCGTCCACAGATTCTTGTGCTCCGGATATCCGAGGAAGACGTCATCGCCGCCGTCGCCCGTCAGAATCACGGTTGCGAACGGCGCGATGGCTTGCGAAACGCGCAGCATTCCGATTGCAGACGCGCACGCGAATGGCTCGCCGAATGCGGACACCAGTTCGTCGACCGGCGGCGGCGCACCGGACGATACCTCGATGATGTTGTGATCGAGTCCCAGCGCGCGGGCGGTCGCGGTCGCGTCCGCCGACTCATCGGCCGCATCACCCGGCGTCGCAACGGTAAACGCCTTGACGTTGGCTCCGAGTTGGGCGATCGCCCAGCACACCAGGCTCGAATCGACGCCGGCGCTGAGCAACGCGCCAACGGGCACGTCGGCTGTCAGCCGCAGCTTAACGGCTTCCAGAAATCGCTGCTCGGTCTCGGCGACCGCATCCTCGAAGCTGATGTTTGCGTTGGAGCCCGGCGCGGGCGGATGCCAGTACTCCCACTGCCGCACGCTGTCCCGTTTCCATTCGAGAATCGTTGCGGCGGGAAGCTTCGAAACGTTGCGATAGATGGTGCGGTTGTCGGGCACATAGCCGAATTCGAGATAATCGGCCACGGCCTGATCGTCGATGTCGTCCGCAAATCCCGCCTGGCGCAAAGCGCGCACGGTAGACGCGAACGCCAATGAGCCGCCGCGCAGCGTAAAGCAAAGCGGCTTAACACCGAGGCGGTCGCGGACCAGGAAAAGCGTTTGCGCGCGATCGTCCCACAGCGCGATGGCAAACATACCGCGCAGCCGCGCAATCAGCCGGTCGATGCCCCACTCACGATAGCCGTGGATCAGGACCTCGGTATCGGTACGGCTATGAAAGCGGTACCCGCTCGCCTCCAACTCGCGGCGCAGATCGTAGAAGTTGAAAATTGCACCGTTGAAGACCACCGCCACCGTGCGGTCGTCGGAGATCATGGGCTGGCGGCCGGCTTCGCTGAGGTCGTAGATGGAAAGGCGGCGGTGGCCCAGCGTCGCGGCTGGCCATTGCTCGAGACCTTGACCGTTCGGACCGCGGCGCGCGAGCGCGTCCATCATGGCGCTCACGCGCTGCGCCGCAAACGTGATGTCGGATTGACCCGCTAATCCTGCGATTCCACACATCCGCCGTTACCTTGGACCCCAGGTTGGACCGTTGCGATGTGCGCAAGGTTTCGGGGTTCTAGACCGTACTCCCTTAGTGTACCGGTGGTTGCGTTCCTCTCCGGAAAACCTCAACGGCGCTGCGCACTTCCGGATCGCGCGCCATCTCTACTTCATCACCTTTCGCGATGCTGATGCCCTGGTTGAAAATCTCCTGCTTCAGACGGCTGGCGATCCAATCGCGGTCGGCCAGCCATTCGCCTACGGGCGGTTGAATGGCGCGCTGCGCGACGAACGCCGCAACTTCTCGACCATCTCGGGTCACCTCAAAGCCGTTATCGATCTTGTGCTGTTGCGTGTATTCCGTGGCGAAACCGGTGATGGCGCCGCTGGCGCAAGCGTATCCACTCGTGAACCTGGCATTTATGGAGCGCAATCTCCTCCGGGCATCATGGAAATACGCCCGGTCCGCGCTCCAGTTGTGGCGATATGTGATTGCCTGAAGTTCCGACTCTTCGGCGGATGATGAGGATGTATGATTTCGAACGTCGGATCCGCAACATCACCCTGAGGTGCGGTTCACGGCCTTCCCCAACGGGATAGCGGAGCAGCGGATCGGCCGCAATCGCCGAGAGCTGCTCGGCCCATCAACACGACGGTCGGACGCACGATGCGCTCGACAAGGATGCTCCGAATCATCACCGGCGAAAGACAGTCCCGCTTGCGCTGCGAAAGTAATGGCCAGTGCACGGCTAGGCGTTCTTCAACACCGATACTCCTTGCGCCACCGCGGTCATGAATACCGGAGTTCGGATGCCGACGCTTCCGTGCGACGGCACACCGCAACTGCACCCTGAACAGTTCTCACACTTCTCATGGATGTGATAGCATCAGCAGGTACCTAGCCCACGGAGTTCGGGGGTAATCGTGTTGTCGATCGCGTACCGACGATTTTACGAAGGCATTAATTATCGCCTCCGAACTTTCGCCCGGGGGCGGTACATGAACCACTGCCGACCTACCTCGATCGTGTTCTTGCTCACCGAGCGGTGTAATGCGCGCTGCGTGCATTGCGATATCTGGAAGAACCGTGGGAGAGAGGATGGGCCGTCGTCGGAGCAGTGGAAAACCGTGTTGTCCGACTTACGCCGCTGGCTTGGCCCGGTACACGTCGTGTTCAGCGGCGGCGAAGCACTGTTAAAACCTTACACGATCAGCTTGGTTGCACACGGTTCGACCCTGGGCCTGTATCAGGAGGTTTTGACGCATGGGTACTGGAGCGATCAATCGAAAATCGAAAAGCTCGCGCTGGCTCGTCCTTCGCGCGTTACGGTCTCCCTGGATGGTCTGGGCGAGATCCACAGCAAGGTGAGGGGTAAACACGATTTCTTCGAGAAAACGAACGCGACGATCACAACTCTCCAAGAGATGCGCGAGAAGTACGCCCTCAATTACGCGATCCGGCTGAAGACTGTGGTCATGTCGCACAACCTCGATAACGTTTGCGAAATCGCGCGATTCGCGACGAAGCCTGGCATGCACGTCTTCTTCCAGGCGATCGAGCAGAACTACAATACGCCGGAGGACACGCGGTGGTTCGAGCACAGCGAAAATTGGCCGCAGAACACTTCCCGCGCGGTCGCAGTAGTTCATGATCTGATTCACCTAAAGCGTGAGGGCTGTCACATTGATAACAGCATGGCGCAACTCGAGGCTATGATTCGGTATTTCCAAAACCCAGAGTCGTTACGCGTTGCGACTCAGTCACACACGTCACATGAGCCCCGGATGCTGTGCGCCGCCCTGACGATGCTGCAGTTCCAGGCCAACGGCGATGTAACGGTGTGCACGGGAAAAAGGCCAGTGGGAAACGTGAAGGAGCGGCCCATTCGCCAGATCTGGGAGGAGCGGCCGAAATTTTGGCATTCCGGGTGCTGCCTGGAAACGCGCCTCACGGCAGATGAGAAGGAACGTAGCTTGGTCGTGATCGGCTAAGCAGTCGGCCAGGAGAGGCGTCGGCGCCCGTCGCGTATCGCGGGATGCCCGTTTCTCGACCGTGCTGCGACTTACCGCACAACTGGAACGACAGGTTTTTGACGCCAAAGACCACCGGTGATCTGCAGCGTGTGTTTCATTTGGTGACAATAACCTTCCTGCGAACACTCGCGTTGGCAAGACGCATCTGGAACTTGCTGGGCATGGCAGTTCAGCTCCTGCCATGGTTGGTGATCACTCGGTCCACGATCGTCAAGCTGGGTGCCGCCCGCTATGCTTTGTTGGGCGCTCGCATTTGAATCTATCGGCGATTACATGGTTTTGAACTTGGTCCTGCGCTCCGCTGCTGTTCGCTATGCCACGCACTGTCGCGCCGCGGCGAACTCGACAGACCGGTAGTGCTCTTCTTCGCTCCACCGGGCGCCGCCACGATCCGCCAGAGTTTAAATTCATTGCCTTGTCGGCGGGAACGATTTATAATCGACCACTAAGCGCGGTGTTGACTGCGTATCGCTGAGTTCTAATACTCTGTGGGGGTTCAGTGCCAAACGAGGAGCCCTGTGCTGTATTACCATCGGCCCACGATTCAGTTCCGCACACCAGTGATCTTCTACGCTTCGGGGTTATGTGCCACGGAACAACGATGGCGGCATGGGAGGCGGAGTGCATTCGGCGTTTGATGGACCTGCACAATGTCACTCCGGCGCTGTTCATCATTGATCGCCGGCCGGCCTCCGACGAGCCGCACCGCTCTCCGGCCTGGAAGCGATTACGGACCCTGCTTCGTGCGCGGAAGCGGCTCTGGGTGCTGTACGAGCGGCTATTTGTCGACGGTCGTATTCCAGCGCTCGCGCCCGTGGACGTCGCCAATCTGCAGCATGGCGTGCCTCAAATCTCCTGCACGGTGATGCTCAAGGGTAAGTTTTCAGAATATTTCACGCCCGCAGACATCGAGCGGATCCGTGCTTACAAGCTCGATTTCATCCTGCGATTCGCGTTTGGAATTATCCGCGGTGAGATTCTGACGGTGCCCCGCTACGGCGTATGGTCGTTCCATCATGGCGACGAGGAACGATATCGCGGTGGGCCACCGGCTTTTTGGGAGATTTATTTCGGTGAAGCGCAAACCGGCGTTCTTCTGCAACGACTTACCGAGCGCCTCGATGCCGGTGTCCCCCTGAGGAAAAGATGGTTCCCCACGGTCACTCATTCGCTGGCTGCCAACCGCAATACCGGATTATTTGGGGCGGTCGACTGGCCCGCCGAAGTGTGCCGCGATATCGCGGGCGGCAACATCGCGTATCTTGAGGCTCGGCCATCGAGCACGTCGGCGCCCATCTATTCCTCGCCGAACGACCGCGAAATGCTGCAATTCGCGCTGCGGGTGTTGTCGAATTCACTATCAAATGCCTTTGAACCGAACCGCGCTCACCATTCTGGGAATTGAGCCGATGCGCGTTGGCGGCGCGGAGATGTATTGCCGCGAGTTGTCCGAGCAGCTAGGCCACCACGGATGGAAGAGCGTGTTGTGCTTTGCATCGGACCCGCCAGAGCGTGTGCGCCGCTACCTGGAACTGCCAAACGTCCGATTTGAGAAACTGAACGATCCTTGGCGGGTAGCATGGCAGCCAACACGCGATCTGATGGCGATACTCCGCCGATACCGCCCCTCCATTCTTCACAGCGGCTTCATGCCGTTCCTTACGCCGTATCCCTGGATGGCGCGCCTCTGCGGAGTTAACCAGGTCTATTTCACCGATTACGGCTCTCATCCGGCAGGATATCAGCCGGTGCGCGCCGGCTTTATTAAGCGAATGGTCGCCCGCGCGATCAACTGGCCGCTGACGCGAGTGCTATGTGTGAGCGATTACAACACGCGATGCATCAGGGATCGTGGCCTGATTTCGGAGAAGCGCATTCACTGTCTCTACGAGGCCACCGCTATAGACCGCGATTCTGGTGATGCGGATGAATTCCGGCGACGATACTCCATTCCCGAGGGGCGTTCCATAGTCGCCCAAGTCAGCTGGATTATTCCCGAAAAAGGAATAGAGGATGTCATTGCAGCTGCGCGGCTGGTCATACGGCAGAACGACGCTGTGCACTTTGTCGTTGTAGGAGAGGGCGAGCACCGGCCTCGTTACATGAAGCTGGCACGTCAGGCCGGCATTGATAGCCACATCACTTGGACTGGTCTCGTCCGCGATCCGGTGGGAGATGGTGTTTATGCGGCGTGCGATATCGCATGCCAGCCCTCACGTTGGCATGAGGCTTTCGGGTGGACAATCATTGAGGCAATGGCCTGCCGCAAGCCGGTTATTGCTACCAACGTGGGTGGCATCCCGGAAATAGTGCAAGACCGCATATCTGGCTTCCTAGTACCGCCGTCGAACCCTGCAGCGCTGGCGGAGAAAATTCTGGTACTACTCGGAAACGCGGCACTGCGCGAAAGTATGGGGATAGTCGGCCGTGCCACTGTCGAAACCAAGTTTAATTTGAAGCGCAACATTGTAGAACTGCTTAAGATCTACGATGTGTAGTCAGACATTTACAGGTGATTTGTGCGTCCAGACACCCAGAAGCGCGATACGCCCTACGGTTTGGGCTGTTCCGGAGGCTCGCACGATGACCGGGGCGGTTCCGCTCGCAAGCCAGCGGTCGCACCGGAAACTGCTCCAGCCCTCGCCGCACGGCGGAGATCTACGCGTCTTTTAATGGGAACTTCACCACTTTCCACGGCGGCTCCGGCGGGCTCCAGCGAGGAACAAGCGCTGGCCAATTCCGGGCGCGCCAGCTCGCGATAGAGCGCCAGCCACTCGCGGCCGACGCTCGACCATTGATACTGGCATAACTCCGCTCGGCCATTTGAAGCCAGTCGCGCGGCGAGATTCTCGTCGGCGAGAAGTGTAAGGCAGCAGCGCGCCATGGCTTCGTGGTCGTCCAACGGCACTAGCAGCGCAGTCTGCCCGTTGGTGGCGATGTAAGGCACTCCGCCCGCTTCGGTAGAGATCACCGGGAGCCCGGACGCATAGCATTCGAGAATGGAAACGGGCATGTTGTCGATGTTCGGGCTCATAACGTAAATATCGGCTTCGTCATAAAGCACCGGTGCGCGATCGTGCGGGATGATGCCGATGAAGCGAACGCCTTGCAGATTCAGTTCGCGCGCATAGGCTTCGAGTTGCGTGCGGCACGGGCCGTCGTGAGCAACGGTGAGCGTAGCGTCCGGATACTCCCGCTGGATTATCTGAAAGCTGCGCAACACGCACTCCACGTTATAGAGTGAATCCAGCATGCGATTGGTCATCAATACCGGGCGGAGCTTGCCGCGCGCGCGAAAACGGAAACGCGAGAGGTCGATGACGTTGAAGATGGACTGCGCGCGCAATCCGCGCCGGGCGAACACGTCCACGAGATAGCCGGATGGCGTCACAATGCGGCTGGCCCTGCGCAGCGTCCACCGGGCAGAGCGTGGGAACCGCGCCAGATGTTGCTCGGCGCGGCCGTCGTGGTAATTCACGATAACGCTGACTCCGAGCAAGCGGCCGATGTGTACCGCGGGAACAGTCCACAGATTGAAGGACCACAGGCCGGCCGAAAAAACGTGGAAAATCTCGTAGCGGCGTCCCACGCGCAGCAGGCGCGCAATGAACAAGACCACGGATGCAGCGGTTCTCAGGTACCGTATCTCGAACAACGGGGCGAGCCAACCGCCTGCGCGCGGTCCGATGAGAAAAAAATCGACATGCACACCGGCCTCGCGCTGCAATCCGGTGAGAATACTGGAGGCCTGGACGGCCTGCCCACCCATGATTGCCAGCGACGGGGCGATGAGCAAGATACGGATCGGAGCGTCGTCGCAGGGTGCGGCCGGACTACGCACGATCCAGTATAACCCGCGCTAGATCGGCGCCTGCCCGGCTAGTTTAGCGGCGCGCGGCCTTTCCTCTCCGCAGCGCCTCGACCGCCGCGCGCACTTCCGGGTCGCGCGCCATCTCAACTTCATCGCCCTTGGCGATGCTCACGCCCTGGTTGAAAATCTCCTGCCTAAGACGGCTGGCGATCCAATCGCGGTCGGCCAGCCATTCGCCTACAGGCGGTTGGATGGCGCGCTGCGCGACGAACGCCTGAAATTCGTCGAGCATGGCGGGCGTCACGTCGAACGAGTCGTCGATCTTGTGTTTCTGCGTGTAATCGGTCGCGAAGTTGGTGAAGCTGCCGCTGGCGTCGAGGGCAATGCGCAGCCGGGTCTGCGCCTCGGGCGGCACGATACGGTCGGGCACGATGCCGCCGCCTCCGGTGACGGAGCGTCCAGAATCCGTGTGGTATTTGTGCGGGTCCGGCGCGAACGCAAGCTGACCCGTGGCGAGGGGCTTCTGAATGGAGCGGCCACTGGGCGTGTAGTAAAACGCCGTCGTAAGCGCCATAGCGGTGTTGTTGGCGAGGGATATGACGTTCTGCACGAGCCCTTTGCCATAGCTCGGGACGCCGATGA
>JAICMB010000814.1 GCA_025929455.1 Bryobacteraceae bacterium
CATAGAAGCCGACAGCACCATCGACATCGTCACTCAGCAACTCGAACCAATCGACTGCCCCAGGCTCATGTCGAAGCCACGACGCGTGCGCTCCGGCGTCCTGCCAGAGTCCGACAACCGCCCCCGTGACATCCGTTGCCATCAACAGGCGCACGCCCGTGTTCAGCTCCCCGGGCGGAAGCAACACGGTTCCGCCGACCTCCTGGATCGCAGCGGCAGCGGCATCCGCGTCTTCGACGCTCAGATAGGTGGTCCAGGTCGGAATCGCCCCCTTCTCGGCAAGGGCGGGCGGGAGGTTGCCGATCGCGCAGACCGGCACACCGCCGATGGATGCAAACCGGTATCCGCCACTTCGCTCCGTTGGCTCGCTGATATCCCAGCCAAGCAGAGCGCGGTAGAAGGCAGCGGCCTCGGCTGCGTTCGTGCTCTGCAAGTCCACCCAGATGGGCGTGCCTTGCGGAAACGAATTGACGGTGACCATCGGCGACCTTCTCTCATTACGACGGCGCTCGCACGTGCGGCTCTGCCGAGAACGCTACGCGCTCCTGCGCTGTGAACGATAGCCGGTCGACGCTGCGGCAGCCTATGCTCTGGCATGTGCATCCCGAACCCTCGCCGCCGATCCTGCTCTGGCATGCGCTCCTGGACGGTCTGTTTCTGGTTCGCTGGCATGCCGAGGGCCTGCAGCTTCGCAGCAGTCGCCCACGTGCGCAGATCACTCACGAAGATGCGCCTGTGCTGATGCTGCCGGGCGTTTACGAATCTCCGCACTTTCTCGACCCACTCGCCGCATCAATTCGAGCAACCGGAAGACCCGTGCACTTCGTTGCGGCACTTCACCGCAATCGCGGCCGCATCGAGGACTCGGCGGTTCTCGTTCGCCGCTATCTGGAGGAGCACGACCTTCGGAACGTGACAATCGTGGCGCACAGCAAGGGTGGACTGATCGGCAAACAGCTCATGGTTGCTGCAGACACCTCGGCGCGGATCGGCTCGATGATCGCGATTACGACTCCGTTCGCCGGATCCCGTTATGCCAAGCACGCCCCAACGCGCGTGCTGCGCGATTTCTCGCCGACCAACCAGACGGTTCGCGATCTCGGCGCGAATCTCGAGGCCAATCAACGCGTGATCTCAATCTTCGGTCCGCTCGATCCGCAGATTCCGGATGGCAGCAGACTGCCTGGCGCGCGAAATGTGCTGCTGGGCACGTCGGGACATTTTCGCCCGCTTGGCGACCCTCAGCTCCACAGGCTGCTCGCGAGCATCCTCAGTGCTGAGCTCGGCTCGCCTTCTAACGGAAAGCGATGATCTCGTCTCCCCACACGCGTCGTTGCGTGTAGCCGGGATCGTCGACGATCCTGTCGTTCTGGTTGATCATCAGTGTGCTGCGGGTTTTCGTGTCATAGCGGGGCCAGAACGGTTCCACCCCAGGAGGGTTCGGTTCGTGCGTGTGAGCGAATTCCAACCAGCGAGACTGCATACTGTCGGCAATCTGCGCCGTCCACTTCGCACCGCCGAGCGGCACGGCTGCGAGTGGGTTGCCCGGCTTGTTGCCCCACACGTACGGTAGTTCCGATCCGTGCACAGCGCCAAGCCCAAGCGCTTTGAGCACGGGCGGCACATAATCGAACTCATACATCCAGGTTGGGGTGTGCACGCTGTGAG
>JAICMB010000774.1 GCA_025929455.1 Bryobacteraceae bacterium
AAAACGCGTCGGAAGAAAAGGCTAGGGCGTTTTTCGAGCGAAGTGGCCGCCGGTTGGTGTGAAGAAAACGCGTCGGGAGAAAAAGCTAGAGCGTTTTCGAGCGAAGTGGCTTTAGTTCACGCCGCTTCGCGTCGATCCGCCAACCCCACCGCCCAAAGCGCGAATGCATAGACGATCGCGACTTCGTCGAGCCGCTCGAACCGGCCGGATGCACCGCCGTGACCGGCGCCCATATTGATGCGAAGCAATACCGGCCCGCCGCCGGTCATGGCCGGGCGCAGGCGCGCGATCCATTTCGCCGGCTCCCAATAGGTGACACGCGGATCGGTCAGCCCGCCCATCGCCAGGATCGCCGGATATTCCTTAGCCGCAACGTTCTCGTCAGGCGAATAGGAGAGAATGGTCTTGAAATCGGCTTCGCTCTCGATCGGATTTCCCCATTCGGGCCATTCCGGCGGCGTCAGCGGCAGAGTGTCGTCAAGCATGGTATTGAGAACGTCGACAAACGGCACTTCGGCAACAATACCTGCGAACAACTCACCGGCGCGATTGGCAACCGCGCCCATCAGCATCCCGCCGGCGCTGCCGCCGTGGGCGACGATCCGCCTGGCGGCGGTGTATTTCGCCGATATCAGGGCGCGGGCGCTGGCTGCGAAATCGTCGAAGCTGTTGGTTTTCTTTTCGCGCTTGCCGTCGAGATACCAGCCCCAGCCCTTGTCGGTGCCTCCCCTGATGTGCGCGATCGCATAGACGAACCCGCGATCAACCAATGACAGCCGGTTGGAGGAAAACGATGCAGGCATTGCCATGCCGTAGGAGCCATAGCCGTACAGCAGCAACGGCGCGGTGCCATCGCGCCGAAGATCCTTGCGATGCAGGATCGAGACCGGCACCTCGGCGCCATCATGGGATACGGCCATAATCCGTGTGGTGAGATAGTCCGCGGGATTGTGACCGGACGGAATCTCCTGCCGCTTGCGCAAGGTACGGGTGCGGGTCGTCATGTCGTAGTCGTAGATTTCCGTCGGCGTGGTCATCGACGAATAGGAAAAACGCAGATTGCTGGTATCGAATTCATAGCCGCCAAGCGTGTCGAGCGAATAGGCCGCCTCGTCGAAAGCGATGGCGTGCTCTTCCCCTGATGCGAGATCCCGGATGATGATGGCCGGCAATGCATGAGCGCGTTCCAGCCGCACCAGATGGCCGGAATACAGTTCAAGATCGAGCACATAAATACCGCTCCGGTGCGGAATCAAATCGCGCCAGTTGCGGCGCTCCGGCGCTTGCAGCGAGACAGTGACGATCTTGAAATCGATAGCGGCATCGGCGTTGGTGAGAATGAACAACTCGTCGCCGCGATCCGCAACCGAGTACTGCACTCCGACCTGGCGCGGCTCGATCAGCCGCGGCGGTGCATCCGGATTGGACAGGTCGATCAGGCGCTGCTCGGAGGTTTCGTGATCGCCGCCCGCGACGACGCAGAAACGGCCGCTAGAGCTTTCATGAAGATGCGTGAACCAGCCTGAATCCTGCTCTTCGTAAATCAAGACGTCCTGTGTCTGCGGCGTGCCCAGCCGGTGACGCCACACCTGCATCGGGCGATGATTTTCATCGAGCTTGACGTAAAAAAAGCTTTTGCAGTCGGTGGTCCACACCACGGCGCCATCGCTCTCTTCGACGAGATCATCGCGATCGACCCCGCTTACCCAATCGCGGACCCGGATCGAGAAATATTCAGAACCCTTGATATCGGCGCTCCAGGCCTCAAGACGATGATCGGGCGAATGCCTGGCGCCGCCAAATTTGAAGTACTCGTGTTCGGCCGCAAGCTGATCGCCATCGAGCACTATCTGGATCTCGCCACCGTTGCGCGGCATGCGTCCGAACTGCTCGTGCT
>JAICMB010000735.1 GCA_025929455.1 Bryobacteraceae bacterium
ACCAGATCTACATCGCGCGTCACGATTGTCTGTCCGTCGCGCACCAGATCGATGTAGGCTGCGCCCTGATGCCGGGTGGAGAGCACGGTGATCTCCAGCGGCTCGCCGGGTTTGACAACGGCGCGGCTGGTGCGCAGCAGAAGCTGATCCTCTCCGCTGCGCGATTGCAGCTGGAGCGTGCTCGATGCGCGGTGGCCGTGCCGGTCGTCGGCTGCAACCTGTATCACCTGCGTTCCGTTCGGCGGACGGATCGTGATTGTCGCGACTCCGCTCGCGTCGGTGACGGCTTTTTGCGCGGATGTGCGGAATTCAACCGTCAATTCAGTCTGCGCAGGCGTGCCATCCGGATAGGACGTCAACAGATACACCTGATTGTCGATGCCGGGTACCAGTGTTCCACTCTCCGGAACGGCGAGGATGAACAGGGGCGAGCGGCTCACGGTGATCGACTCATCGCGCGCCTCGGTGTGTGCTGCGCCGTCTTTCACGCTGGCTTCAATCAGAACCGGCGCTGAGCCCTGAGCGAGCGCGCTCCCGGCGAAAAACGTGGGCAGGCGAAAATCGAAATGATAGTCGCCCGCATCATCGGTCTGGCCCTCGACACGGGCGGCTTCGAATTCGGCCACGTCCGCCCCGGTGGCTTTGACCGTGATTGCGGCATGATCGACGGGCTTGCCGAAGAAGTAATTCGCGTGCACCACGCCGGTCACATGATCGCCGGGGCGATAATCGCGCTTTGGTTTCCCGTTCACCGCGGTGAATTCGACAGCGACGCGAAACTTCGGCAGCACATAACGCTGCACATTCACCGTCACTTCGGCAGTGCCGAGCGGTGAATCGCTGTCGCCCATAAGAGCGTGCAGGTGATATGCGCCGAGATTCACTTCGTCGGCGAGCGTGAACTCCGCCGAGGCGATGCCGAAGCGGTCCGTTTCGGTGGATTTGCGAAAGACTTTGTTGCCGCGGGAATCCTCAAGCTCGAAGGCAAGCTTGCGGGCGGCTGCAGCGTGCTCATTTGAGCGGTCGTGTGCGAGAGCGCGGATATGAATCGTCTGCGAAGGCTGGTAGATCGGCTTTTCGGTGGTTAGCAGGATCGAAACCTTGTTTTCGATGCGCACGGGTTCGGTGGTTTCCACCGTGCCCGTCGGAGTTTCGGCAACGAATCGCAGACTGCACTGCCCGGTCAGTCCATCGGGGAAGCGGAAGCTGGCTTCCGCGGTACCGCGCCGGTCGAGATGACCGGTGAAGAGCACGCGCGGCCTGGTATTCGGGACCAACAGATCGACGCGCAACGTGCCGCTGCTCGCGATGTGCGGATTGTCCTGCTCGGCGCTGATCGCGTCCGTCACCACGACGCGCACCGCCGCCTGCGCGCCCGTCAGATAAGAAGTTTGTCCCAGGATGTGCATCCTCGGGCGGCGCAGAATCATGGAAACGGAACGGATGTGTTCGACGGCGGGGGCTGCAGTGCTGTCGAACTGGAAACGCCAGCGGATCCGCTCCCAGACGAGATGATCGAAGGGCACCGAGCGCGGAACACTCAGCTCCTGCTGCCAGGAGTTGTCGCCGTTTCGAGCCTCTTCGATGGACTGTGCCTCTGCGAGCACCTTGTCTTCGGGACTGAGGAGTTCGACGGTGAGCCGTCCGGAACCTGCATGACTCGCGTACACCGGCAGAGTCAGCGAGAGCGTTTGGTGCGACCAAACGGCGCTGGCGGTTTGTGCGTCGGAGATCGGCGCGAACAAGACAGACACAAAAAGCGACAGCGCAAACAACAGGCGGGGTCGAAGACAGCGGTGCGCGAGCATGCCACGTTCTCCCCGGCACGGAATTTGTGCTGACCCGCGCCGTTCTGATCAGGGAATGCGCCGGCGCGAGAAACTTGCAGGGAATTTTTGAGAATTAGCCGAGGTGCCAGTGAAGCCCATCGCTGCTGAGCCACACGGCGCCGCCGGCAGTCGTGATCTGGAAGACGGGTGCGACTTTGCCGGAGGCCTTCAGTGTCTGCTCGTTCGCCGGAACGGACGAATCATTTGCCTGAGTCGCGAGGGCGAGTTGGGCAACGGCGCTCTTCCACACTGGCTTCACCTTCTTCCAGTGCTTCCCCGCATTCCGGCTGAAGAACAATGTTCCCGCGTCATCCAGGGCAAGCATCCGGCCGCC
>JAICMB010000103.1 GCA_025929455.1 Bryobacteraceae bacterium
AATCGTCTTGTGTACTTCGTCCCAGCTTGTCGCTGAGCCTTTGTGCAGCGGAGCCGTCGAGCGGTCCGGGTCATAAATATCGAGAATCGAAGCCTGCGCAAACGCGTTCGCCGCGCCCAGGCTCCACGGATGATCGGGGTTGCCTTCTACCTTGGTGGGCCGGCCGTCGTGCGTCTCAACCAGCAGCCCGTAGGCTTGCCCTTCATCGACCACGCTGAGGCGTAGGAATATGCTTTGCCCGGAACGTAGTCGTCGATGCCCTTGCTCATGGGCATGATCTCCTCTTCGGGCCGGCGGCACGCCACCATGCCCGCTAATCCGAGCGAAGCGCCCATCAGCTTCAACAGCGAACGCCGCGACGCGCCGTCTAGCTCCGTCGCGCCCTCCGGAAATTCGCGCTCGAGCCACGCGCGCGCTTCCGGCTTTTCCGCCAGCTCCGCGACGGAGCGCCAGTACCGTTTTCCGGTCACCTTGATCTGAAATCAGATCCGATTCCAAATCTAAGACCTCGTGGGACAGGCAGTCTCTGCTGACTGCCCTTCGCGCTCGCACGCAAACCCGGCCGTCATCGATGGCACCCCGAGCAATTCGTCGGCGGATGGATATGCTTCTCGCGCATGATCTCCTGCCCCATCTCCACCGGGTCGCGATCGGGCTGCCACGCCAGATCCGTCACAAACTTCGCCGGCCGCAGATTCGGCGCCGGGTTGCGATGACACTCCAGACACCACGCCATGTTCAGCGGCTTCATCTGCCGCACCTCCGGCATCTGATCTACGCGCCCGTGGCAGCTTACGCAACTCACCCCCGCATTGACATGCGCGGCGTGGTTAAAATAAACGTAATCTGGAAGGACGTGAACGTGAACCCAGGGAATCGGTTCGCCGCTAGCGTAGCTTTCCCGGACTTTGATTAAGCGCGGGCTCTGCGTCTTCACCCGCGCGTGGCAATTCATGCAGGTTTCCGTCGCCGGCACCGCCGCGTACGCTGCTTTGTAAACGGTCGAATGGCAGTAATGGCAATTAAGCCCAAGGTCCCCCGCGTGCAGCTTGTGGCTGAACGGCACCGGCTGCAGCGGCTGATATCGGGTTTCAACAACCTGGGGGTGCAAATAATAGGCGAACAGGCCCACACCGCCCAGCAAACCAGCGGCTAACAAACCGCCGATGATCTTTACATACTTGTCCGCAGACTTGGGGAATATCGTAGCCATTCAAGGCTCTGAGGTTTACTCTGGGTAAGTAAAATTTCTACCAAAAATGTACTATAGTCCGCAGCGCAGGAACTTTTCTTGTTAAACAGTAAAAGCAGTACGGTAACGCTCCCGCCTGCGACGCCCTCGGCAGCCGGGCAGCGGACACGCATCCTCCTGCGCATCAAAAGCGCCGCGTTCCTGCGGCAACCCTCCCCCGCGACTGTCCGGCCGCGCGGCGTAGTGCAATTGTTCGGAGACCTCAAAGTGCGGCCCAAGCTGATGGTGCTGCACAACTTGTTTTTCCTCGTGCTGGCTATTGGCGTGTACTTTGCGCTCTACCGCGAACTTCCGCCGCGCGCGCAAACCAGTTTGATCCTCGTCCTTGGCGCAATCTATATACTTGCCGTACTGCTGCTGGAGACCACCATCATGCCGCTCTATGTGTATCGCCCCTTACAAGCGATGCTCGATGCCGAGCGCGCCACCCAGGATGGCGACCGCGAGCATGAACTGATCGATGAAACCGAGATCCCCGGCGACGAAATTGGTCACATTATGCGCTCGCGCAACGCGAGCATTCGCAAGCTACGGCAGCACGAAGAGGACCTGGAGCAGGCGCTTCAGAAGCTCGAAGCGCAGGATCGCCTGGTCAGCCTCGGTCTCATGAGCGCCAGCATCGCGCATGAGTTGAACACGCCTGTAGCCGTGCTCCAGGGATCTATCGAACAGCTCACCGAAAAGACCACCGACCCCGTCGCGCTCGACCGCCTCGCGCGCATGCTTCGCGTCGCGCAGCGCATTCGCAAGATCAGCGAAAGCCTGGTCGATTTCGCGCGCGTCCGCACCGAGCAGATGGAACCCGTCGCCATGCACCCGCTCCTTGTCGAGGCCTGGAATCTGGTCGCTATCGACGAGCGCGCCGCCCAGGTTCGATTTCAGAACGACCTTTCGATCGATGATGTTGTCGTGGGCAACGCTGACCGCCTCATGCAGGTATTCGTCAACTTGCTGCGCAACGCGCTCAACGCGGTTCGCCCGGGGGGCTGGATCGGCGTTCGCTCCCGCCGTTTTGTACGAAACGGACAGGCGCTCATCGCAATCTTTGTTGAGGACAACGGCCCCGGCATTCCGGCCGGCGTACTGCCCGATGTTTTTGAGGCGTTCGTATCAACACGCCTCGATGCACGCGGCACCGGCCTGGGGCTAACCATAGCGGAGGGTATTGTGAGCGAACACGGTGGCACCATTTCGGCTGCCAATCGCGCCGGCGGCGGCGCGTGCCTGGAGATCGTTCTGCGAGCCGATGGCATGCGGCCGGACAAGGATCTCGCATGAGGGCGGCCGAGGCCCAGAACGACACACCCGCTGCGCAAGAGGGCTCGATAGAAGTCTACGTACTCGACGACGATCCCGATTTCCGCAATTACATGGAGGACGCGCTCAAAGATGAGGGCCTGTACTCGGTGCGGTCCTTCGGCCACCCCGACGAGCTCTTCGCGGCCTGCGAGCAGCGCGTTCCCGATATCGTTCTGCTCGACATGAAGATGGGCGAGTTCCGGGGTGAGAAGGTGCTGGAGCAGCTCGTCACACAGCACCCCGGCTTGTGTGTCATTATCATCACCGGCTATCCCTCGCTCGAAGACATGCGCGCGACCTTCAAGCTGAAGGTCTTCGACTACATCTCGAAACCGTTCTCACTTTCACAGCTCCGGCAAACACTAAAGAACGCCGTCGAACATTTCGGCCTCGGCCGCAGGCTCCAGGACCGCCTCCGCGAGCGCCTCGGCCACAAGATTAAAATGCTGCGCGTGGAGCGCGACTGGTCACTGAAGGATCTCGCCGCCGCCACCAAGCTCAGCGTTTCGCAGATCAGCTCCATTGAGCGCGGAGCCAACCTGCCGAGTATCGAAAGCCTGCTCGCCATCTGCCGCGCATTCGACAAAAAGCCGTCGGACCTGATGGCCGCGATCGATTTTTAAAGCGCAGGCAGCAAGAGGTCGCCTGCGCCGCATCAAAATTCCAGCGCCCGCACCACGCCCAGGATTCCGTTCACAACCGTTTTCGCCGGCGCATACTCGACAGCAACGGGCATCGGCTTCTGCGCGCCGCATGTGAATTCAAACGTAGCCGCCACCGCATGCCGTAACTGCACCCGCGTCGGATCGTCCACCGCGAACAGCATCGTCTTACCGCTCGCCTTTACATGCAGAATCGCCCGCGCTCCGCGGCATTCGAACATCGTAAGCGTCCCCTCGGCGCGCTCCACCTTCTCGCCCGGCTCGACGAACGGATTCCTCTGCTTCAATCGCGGCTGCACTTCCTCCGTTGCCGTGAAATCCGCGCGTTCGTGCCGCTCGATACGAGGCGTTTCCGTAACCGTAGGGGACGCCGCCTGCGCGCGGCGTGCCTCGATGTACTTCAGCAACTGCTCCGCCCCCTCGCGCTGGTCCGGCGTCTTGCTCCACTTGATCGCGCTCTGGGCATTTTCGCGCGCCGCGTCCATGCTGCCGAACTGCGCATACACGTACGCCAACCCCGTGAATAGCGCGGGCGCCTGCTCCGGCTCCACTTTCTTGATCGCCGTCAAATCCCGCAACGCGCCCTGCAAATCGTGCGCGCGCAGCTTCGTCAAACCCAACTGCAAGCGCGCCTCGGTGTAATCCGGTTTCAACTGCAGCGCGCGATCGAGCGCCTCGATCGTTTTGGGCTCGTCCGTTTCGAGCGTGCCCAGATCGAAGCACATGCGCGCATCGGTCGTCCCCGCCAGCGCGCTCTCGAAGTATTTCCGCGCCGCTGCCTGGTCGCGTTTCTGCCACGCCAGATATCCCAGCGAGCGCTGCACCTCCGCATTGCCCGGCCGCTCGGCATCCAATTGCTTGTACGCTTCGAGCGCGACATCGGGCTTGTTCGCGGCCGCCAGCAAATCCGCCAGCAGCAGACCCGAATCGAACGGCGCGACCGGAGAAACGTCCGGATCTTCCTCGCTCTTCTGCAGCCGTATGTCGTAAAGCGCGGCGTACAACTGCTTGCGCGTGAAATACGAATGCAGGTCCGTTTCGACCTCCCACATACGCTTGCCGAACGCCGCCGGGAAAGCCTCTTCCGCCGGCTTGCCCTGCGCGAGCATCAGTACAAACTTCGTGAAATTCGGCCGGTACTCTTTTGAAAAATACAGCATGTGCGTCAAGGCCCAGCTTTCCGCATAAAACATCCCCGCGCGCGCTTTCTCGTTGTATAGGGGCGAGTCGTGCTGCACGGCCGTCAAGGTACCCAGGTCCATCCAGCGCTCGGTGAACAGCGACCCCACGCGCCCGGGAATCAGCGCGCCCACCATGGCCTGCTTGCCATGCGGCTGCAGTGTCGAAAACAGGTCCGCCCAGCCCTCGTTCAGCCAGAGCGGAAGCTCCAGGTGCGTGTGCCGGATGATCAGGTGCGTGTATTCGTGAATCGCTGTACTGTAATGCTCGGGCGAGATATCCTCCATCACGATGTAGTCGCGATTTTGCCCGGCCGCGTAGTAAGCCGCGGCGGCCTCGCTCACGCGATACGGCCGGTATTCCTTCTCCGAACGAAATGCAATAATGCGCACCGGCAGACCGGGCGCGGCCTTTCCGGGCGAAGCCTGCATAAAGAAGTTGCGGACCTGCTCGAACTTCAGAATCGCTTCACGGCCCTTCTTTTCACCGGCCGTGGTATACAGCTCGAAATGCGGCGTCGCGAGCCGTATCCATTCGCCACCTGCAAGCGCAGGCAGGCCGGCCGCAAGAGCCAGCATCAAAAGTAAGCGCATGGCGGTTCAGTAAGTCATAGCATGTCTTCACGCGGGCGGCAAAAGCCTCAGGTACTAGACCGGCGCCCCCGCGATGCGCATGAAGCTTCCTTCACCCCGGCCGCCCGGCAAGTTTTATATAATCGATTGCCGCGGCCTTCTTCGCCCGGAAGCGCGCAGCGTAGAAACGGATTGTGCGTGGATACGTCGCACGTAGCAACGGGTTTGGGAGTGGAAGCCTTGGCGCCAAGCAATACGGATGTGCGCGGCCGGTTGACCGGCAACCTGATCATCGGGGAGCTGCTTCGCAATATGGAGCTCGGCCGGTTCGAGCTTGAATACAGCGTGCTGCTGCCCTGTGTTTTCAACCTCTATCTCCATCCGGACGACCACACCCGCCTCGCCGGCGTACTCCCGCTCGTTATCGAAGACGCCAGGCGCGCGCTGTGGGCGCGTGTCAACGAGATGAACCGCCGGCCGCTGCTGTCAGGCCCCAAAGCGCGGCGCACGCGCAAGCAGCACAAGATCGCCAGCGACGATTTCCGGTTGAGCTTTTTCGCCGATGCCGAAGGCGCCGTGCCGCCCGGCGACGTCGAAATTCACTCCGAGCTGAACGACGCTTCGCAGCCCGTATATCAGGGGTTGAAAACTACCCTGCTCGATCGCGAGCCCTCCGTTACCGGCGCGGCCCCGCGTACGCACGAAACGCAGAACGCGACGCGCGCGGCCGCCGAGAACGTGTTCGCGGAAATCCGCTATGAAGACGATTCCGGCCCGCAGCTTTTTCTCATCACGCAGAATCAGATTCGCGTGGGCCGGGGCGGCGACGACCTGCGCGTCGACCTGGCGCTGTACACGAATGATGAAGTCTCGCGCGAACACCTAATTTTCCGGCGCGATCCCGTCGAAGGCGGTTTCACCATAACCGACAACAGCACCAACGGCACGTGGGTAAACGGTAAGCGCCTCAAACGCGGCGAAGAAGAACGCCTGCCCGAGCGCGCGCAGATCGGCGTGGCCGAAGTGCTGACGCTGTCTTTCGAATTGCGGAAATGACGATCTTTAAGCGCGCGCCTATTCCGAGGTGGGGCTGGCAGTCTTGCTGCCTGCCCTCGTCCGCGACAGTACGTGCCGCGGGAAGGCCGCAATGATTGCCGCGTGCACAACTCTCCGCTGCGGCATTGCAACCGACGTCGGACAAGTCCGCGCGGCCAATGAGGACCGTTTGTGGGCGGATGCGGACGCCGGCATTTTTCTCGTCGTGGATGGCGTCGGCGGTCGCGCCGCCGGCGAAGTCGCGGCCGATACTGCGGTCGAGTCCATTCGCAGCTACCTCCGCGATCATCCCGCGGGTGCGGCTGAAGAAGACCGCATTCGCGAAGCCATAACGGCCGCCAACAACCGCATCTACGCACTCGCGGCCGAACGCGAGGAGTACGCCGGCATGGCCTGTGTGCTCACACTGGCGCTCGTGCACGACGGATATGCCGTCATCATCGGGCACGTCGGCGATTCGCGTCTCTACCTGGCCTGGAACGGGATGCTCCGCAAATTGACCGCGGATCACTCGCCCGTTGGCGAACGCGAGGACCTGGGCGAACTCACGGAAGCCGAAGCCATGCGCCATCCGCGGCGGCACGAAGTTTTTCGCGACGTCGGCTCACGTCCGCACGCGCCTTGCGATGAAGATTTCATCGATGTGCGGCGCATCGCGCTTAAAGCCGATGCGGCGCTTCTGCTGTCGAGCGACGGCTTGAGCGACACGCTTACGGCCGGCGAAATCAGCGCCATTATCGAATGCTTCGACGGCGACGCGGGCCAGATCGCGCGCGAGTTGGTCGCGGCGGCGAACGAAGCGGGCTGCGCCGACAATGTCAGCGCCATCTTCGTCGCGGGCCCGGAGTTTGTCGGCACCCAGGCGGCGGGCGACGAGGCGCGCCGTCGTCATGGCACCACACGCGTTCGCGCGGGCAGTCGCAGCTTTGCCCTGCCGCTGCGCTGGGTTGCCGTGGGATTCGTTCTCGGCGCGCTCGCGTGGGCGGCGGGGGAGCGCATCGCCGCCCGGTACGTCCCTGGAATCGGCGCCGTCGCGCCGCATGAGGCTATCCGCAAATAGGAGCGCGTAATGCAAACCACCGCAGTATCGGCGCGCTTCAAGCAATTCGGCAGATACGAAATCGTTCGCAAGCTCGGCCGCGGCATGACGGACGCTTACCTGGCGTTCGATCCCGAAGCCGATCGGCGCGTCGTCTTGAAGATCGTTGAGCCGTCGCCCGACCCGTTTACCAAGCTCGTCATCGATGCGGAACGCCGCGGTGCAGCGATACAGAAGCAACTGCACGAAGCGGCGTCCGACATCCTGGCTGTTTATGAGTTCGGCGAACAGAGCGGCTGCTTTTTCGTCGCGATGGAGTACGTGCCTGGCGAGAACCTGGCCGAGGTGCTGCGGCGCAAGCGCAAACTCGACGCCAAACGCGCGGCGCGCTACGCACTGGAGGTCTGCCGGCAACTCGAGCGCTTGCATTCGTTTGAAGTCGAAATTGACGAGCGCAAGCGTGCCGTCGTGCACGGCGACATCAAGCCGTCGAACATCCAGATCGCGCCGGATGACCGCATCCGCCTCCTCGATTTCGGCATCGCCAAAGCCATCACGCTCACGCACAACCTGACGCACCACAACCTGGGAAGTCCGAGCTATTGTTCCCCGGAGCGGCTCGCCACTTCGCAGGTGGATACGTCTACCGACCTCTGGGCCGTCGCCGTCACGCTGTATGAAATGCTGTCCGGCATGCCGCCGTATCAGGCGCAGGATACCCGGCGGCTGGAGCGAATCATCCAATCCAAGCGTCCGCCGCGCGCGCTGCCGGAGAGCTGTCCGCCCGCATTGAAGGCCATCGTTGAAAAGGCGCTCGCGCCGGAACTGACCGCACGGTACGCGTCCGCACATGATTTTGCATCCGACCTGGAGCGGTTCTTGCGCGACGAGGCCACGGCCGCCGCCCGCGAAGCACGCTCGCTGTGGCAGGTCGCCGAAACCATCGATAAAGCGCCGCCGCGCCGTCTGCTCACGCCGACGCGGAAACGGCAGCTCGCCACCGCGCTCCAAGAAACCAACCGCATCGTCTGGGGACTCGCCGCGGGCCTGGTTTGCGGGCTCGCGGTGTTCATTCCACTCGGTTACATCTACCACCTGCGTGAACAGGCGGCGCCGCTGCGGGCGACCAGAGATTACTTCGCCCGTGGCGCCGCAGACATCAACGCGGACTGGTCCGTATATAGAGCACTACAAAGGCAGCCGAATTGGAAACGCGTGTTCCTGCCGGTCGATGGCATGAAGAGTGCATTAAAGGCATCGTATCTGCGCACGGCCGCGCAAGTAATCGACTCTTACCGCAATAGCTCGGATGCCGTGCTGCAGCATTACGATTGGGCGAAGGCGAAGCTGTGCCTCGATCACGCGCTCGAAATCGATCCGGGAGATCGCGTTGCAAATGCCGATCGTGCGCTCGTCGCGGGATATTTGAGCATCGAGCAGCGCGATTTCGAAACCGCCCGGTCCTCGTTTGAAAAGGCGGCGGTGCTATTACCGGAATCGCCGAGCCCGCGGCTAGCCTTAGCGCGAGTGGAGGTCTACGGCTTTCAAAACGTCGGCGCCGCACGCGCGCATCTGCACGAGGCGGAGGCTCTCGGATTCAAGCGCGGCCCGCGCGAGAACCAATGGGAAGCCGACGGTTACCTGGCGCGCGCTGAGTTGCGGCTCACGCAAGCGCGGCAGGCTGCCACGGCGGCGCAGGCGGCCGCGGACGTGGCGCTCGCAAGCGCGGATTTCGAACGTGCGCGAGCATTGTACGAACCGCTCGCGGGTTTCGCCAACGTCAGCGACAACCTGCACCAACTTTATACGGACGAGAGCAGCGCTGCGCAACTCATCGCGGCGAAGCGCAGCGTACGCACGCCGCGGCACACGCGAAGCCGAACCGCCCATCGCGCAACAAGGCGGCGGGCCGTCGGACGGGCCGTCACGCCGCGTGCCGTCCACCGTTCACAGCGACGTTTGTCGGCGGAGCGGCGATGGCGGTAACACGAAGCTGGGAAACCCG
>JAICMB010000676.1 GCA_025929455.1 Bryobacteraceae bacterium
GAGATCATCGTATTCCACGCACTGAACGAAGAGCACTTGAAGAAAATCGTTGAAATCCAGCTTGCGGGCCTGCGGCGGCGTCTCGCCGAGCGGCACATCGAGCTGGAACTTACCGACCGGGCGCGCGGCCATCTGGTCCGCACCGGTTTTGATCCCAACTACGGCGCGCGCCCCTTGAAGCGCGCCATACAGCGCCAGATCGAGACGCCGCTGGCGCGTAAGATGCTTGCGGGCGAAATTCGCGACGGGCAGCATGTGCTGGTCGAAGTGGATGAAACCGGGAATTTACGATTCGATACAGAAGCGGTGGCCGCATAATTGCTCGCCGCCGCATACCGGACGCGCAAGTTGTACGTCCATGGATACAGGATCTGCGGAGTATAGAATAACCCCGACCCTCAGGGAGGGGCCGCGCGCGCGGACCGCAGCCCAAACGGAACAAGGATTAAGGAGCCTATGAGCCATTTCCACGTACGGCGAAGCACCGGAGTGCTTCTGCTCATCATTGCAGGACTGGTGGGGGCGCTGGTCGCGAACTACAGCATCACCCATACCACGCCCGCGTTTCTCTCGACGGCCCAAGCCGCACCGAACAGCGGCGCGTCGCCGTTTTATACTTTTGCACCGGTAGTGAGCCGGGCGATGCCGGCGGTTGTGAACGTCGCGTCCTCGAAAGTCGTGAAGCAGAACCCGAACAACATGCCGGGCATGTTTGACGACCCGATGTTCAGGCAATTCTTTGGCGGCCGTATGCCGCAGCAGCCGCAGCGCCCGCGCTCCGAGCGCGAGCAGAGCCTCGGATCCGGCGTCGTGGTGAGCGCAGACGGATACATCATCACGAATAATCACGTCGTCGAGGGCGCGACCGATATTAAAGTGTCGTTCGCGAACAAGCGCGAATTTCCCGCCAAGCTGGTGGGCACCGATCCCATGGTGGACATCGCAGTCCTGAAAATCGACCAGACGAATTTGCCGGCGCTGCCGCTGAGCGACTCCTCACATGCGCAAGTCGGCGATGTCGTGCTGGCGATCGGCAATCCGTTCGGCCTGCATCAGACCGTCACAATGGGTATCGTGAGCGCGACCGGACGTTCCGGATTCGGCATCGAGCGCCTGGAGAACTTCATTCAGACCGATGCGCCGATTAACCCGGGTAACTCGGGCGGCGCGCTCATCAACACCCGCGGCGAACTGGTGGCCATCAACACCGCGATTCTCGCGGGCAATAGCGGCGGCAACCAGGGCATCGGTTTCGCGATTCCGGCCAACATCGCGCACCAGGAAATGGAACAGATCATCAAGACCGGGAAAGTGGTGCACGGTTACATGGGTATTCTGCCGCAAGAGCTAACGCCGCAACTGGCGCAGGGCTTTGGCAACGCGGACCTGAAGGGCGTCGCGGTGTCGGAAGTCGAGCCTAACAGCCCGGCGCAGAAGGCCGGCCTACAGGTCGGCGACGTGATCACTGCCGTGAACGGGCAGCCCGTGAAGGAAGTGGGCGAGTTCCGCATTCAAATTGCGGGTCTGGCCCCCGGTTCCGTGGCCAATTTGAAGGTGGTCCGGAGCGGGCAGGAGATGAACGTTCCGGTCACGCTCGGCACGCTGAAGAATGAGGCCGCCAACGGTGAAGAGAACCAGGGTGGAGTGCCCGGGACCAACGGCGAGCGCGGCGCGCTGAACGGCGTGTCGGTGCAGACCATTACGCCGGATCTGGCGAATCAGATGCAGATGCCTGACAATACCAAGGGCGTCGTTGTCACTGATCTCGATGCCAGCTCGGCGGCGGCTTCCGCCGGCGTGCAACAGGGCGATGTCATCGCGCAGGTGAATCACAAGCCCGTGACCAACGTACAGCAGTTCAACGCCGCCGTACGTGCCGGTAACGGTGGCAATTCTACGCTGCTGCTCGTGAAACGGGCGGTCGGCAACCAGTGGGCGTCCACGTTTATCGTGGTCCCCAATAGCAAGTAAACAGTAGGGCAGGCAGTCTCGGGTGCCTGCCCTAAATTTTCATTGGCTAGCTAAACACAGCTCGCCGTTTGCATCCCAAGAGTGGGCAGGTTGTCAACCTGCCCCCGATTGTCAATCGGCCTCCGACTGGACCGAGAACATGCAGCACTTGACACCAGAACACGGCGGGCGCCCAAAACGCCCGCTTCTTTTTTCACTCGCTCGCATCATATTAGTTGACAATAGATGACTCAACATGCCGACTGAGAAGCTTTGGCGCGCATTCCCCGCCAGAACCGACCCCGTCTGGCGGCCGCTAGTCGACGTTTATCGGACGCGGACCGGCTGGTTGCTGAAATTCGACCTCGCCGGAGTACGGCTACAGGACGTAGCAGTCGCCGTCCGGGGCCGGAGGGTGGCGGTGACGGGTTGCCGCCGGGACTGGGCCGTAGAGGAGGGATCGAGTTACTACTCGATGGAAATTTCATACAACCGCTTCGAGCGGGTGATC
>JAICMB010000342.1 GCA_025929455.1 Bryobacteraceae bacterium
AAGATCGGCCAGATTCTCCGCAACCTGGTGTCAAACGCGTTGAAATTTACCGAGGAAGGTGAAGTGCGGGTCAGCGCGTACCGTGACGGGCGCGACGTGCTGTTCACGGTAACCGACACCGGGATCGGCATCTCACCCGCTGACCAGGCGCGCATATTTAAGGATTTCGCACAGATCGACAGCCCCATTCAGCGGCGCGTCAAAGGCACAGGTCTCGGACTCTCGCTTTCGCGAAAGCTGGCGGAGCTGCTGGGCGGCTCTCTAACGGTGGACAGCACGCTGGGCGTGGGCTCCACTTTTACGCTGCGGACACCAACCGGCGAGGTGCTATCGATCGCATCCGGCGGCACTGCGGATGCGCGCAGCGGTCCCGAAGCGATGACCCACGCGGAACAGGAGAGCCCCGGCTGTGTGCTGGTGATCGACGATGAGGAAGTGGCGCGCTACCTGGTGCGGCAGATGTTCCGCGGCACGCGCTACCGCATCATCGAAGCCGCCACCGGGCGCGAAGGCGCGGAACGGGCACGCTTCGACCAGCCGCGCTTAATTTTGCTGGACCTGACCATGCCCGGCGGCAGCGGTTTCGACGTGCTCGACGAACTGAAAGCCGATCCCGCCACCGCGAATATTCCTGTCGTGATTCACACCTCCCGCATAGTGCGCGACGAGGACCTACAGCGTCTGGCGGGCCGGCATGCGGCGGTGCTGCCCAAACAGCCCGCGGGACGGGAACACGCGATGGCAGTGATTTGCGACATTCTCGATGAACAGGACCTGTTCGCCGCGACGGCGCAGAAGCAGTTAGAGTAGGTACACGACAACGATGCCGTCAGCCGTACTGCTTAACGTGGACGATCACGAGCCGGGGCGCTACGCGCGCACGCGCCTGCTTGTACGCGCCGGCTACGATGTGCTCGAAGCGGGCACCGGGAAGCAGGCGCTCGATCTGGTTGCGGAAGCCCGTCCGTCGCTGGTCCTGCTTGACGTGAATCTGCCGGACATCACGGGCGTGGAGGTTTGCCGCAAAATCAAGAGCGATCCGGAAACCGCGAGCACGGCAGTGTTGCAAATATCGGCTTCGGCGGTGAGCCCGCCAGACCAGGTGCGCGGCCTCGAGAACGGGGCAGACATTTATCTGGTGGAGCCCGTGGATGCGGACGTACTGCTTGCCACGGTTCGCGCGCTGCTGCGCATGCGCCGCGCCGAAGAAGATCTGCAACGCAGCAATCTCGCCCTCCAACGCAGCAACGAGGACCTGCGGCGGTTTGCGTATCTGGCCAGCCACGATCTACAGGAACCGCTGCGAACGGTGTCCAATTTCTCAACGCTCCTGCAGCAGCGCTATGGCGACCGCCTCGACAGTGAAGGGAACGACATCCTCGGGCAGGTCAGCGCGGCCGCTTCGCGCATGCATACGCTGATTCGCGACCTGTTGCGGTTCGCGCAGGCCGGGCAGGACGAGGGACCGGTCGATAATACGGTCGATGTCGAAGCGGCGCTGGCGTGGGCGGTCGGGAATTTGCGGCAAGCGCAGGAAGAGTCCGGCGCGTCGATTCTTCACGATCCGCTGCCGGAGGTGCGCGGCAACTACGTGCAGATCGCGCAACTGTTCCAGAACTTGATCGGCAACGCGATCAAGTACCGCAGGCCGGGCGAGCCCACCGTGGTGCGCGTGTCAGCGGCGAAAGCGGGGCACGGACGGTGGCAATTCACGGTCGCGGACAACGGCATCGGTATCGCGCCGGAATATCATGCGCGGATCTTTGCGCCGTTCACGCGTCTGCACGGGCGCGAGATTCCGGGCTCCGGCATTGGCCTGGCAACGTGCCAGCGCATTGTCGAGCGGCATGGCGGGCGCATTTGGGTGGAGAGCGAGGGAGAGGGGCACGGTGCGGCCTTTTGTTTTACGTTGCCGGCCACGCACGCGAGTGAGACGAGTGCGTAGCGCATTTGTCGTGGCGGCCATTCTCTCCTGTTCCGGCGCGCATGCCGCTTCTTTGACGGCGCGGCAGGTGGTGGAGCGCATTCAGCAGCACGTCGGCGTGCCGTGGCGCGGGCAGACGGTCGACACCTTCAAAGCCGGCGATCCGGACAAGCCTGTGAAGGGCATCGCCGTAACGATGATGGCGACCTATGACGTTCTAGAGCGCGCGGCCGCTGCCGGAAACAACTTTATCATCACGCACGAGCCGACCTTCTATGGCCATTACGATCAAACGTCCGAACTTGCGAAAGAAAACGATGCGGTGCTGGCGCGCAAGCAGAAGTTCATTGCCGATCACGGCCTGGTGATCTGGCGCTTTCACGACCACTGGCACGCGCGGCGGCCCGACGGCATTCTGACGGGCGTCGCCCAGGCGCTCGGCTGGGAGCGTTATCTGGTTCCGAACTCCGGCCACCTGTTTGTCATTCCGCAAACGACGGTGCGGCAGCTCGCCGCGTACTTGGAACGGCGGTTGAACGCGCACACGCTGCGCGTGACGGGTGACCCCGCGATGAAGGTGACCAAGATTGCGCTGAATCCGGGCGCACCGGGCTTCGCACGCGAGCGCCACGCACTGCAACGGCCCGACGTCGAAGTGCTCATTACGGGTGAGGATCGCGAGTGGGAGCTGGTGGAATATGCGGCTGACGCGGCGGCGCAAGGCCGTCAGAAGGCGCTGATCCTGCTCGGCCACATCCCATCCGAGCAAGCGGGCATGCAATACTGCGCTACGTGGCTGAAAAGTTTCGTGACGGAAGTGCCGGTGAATTTCGTGCCCACGGCGGAGCCGTTCTGGCGCCCGTAACGGTGCTCGAGGCTTAACTGAGCGGCGTCCAGTTCATGAGACGCCGCGCATTCCCGCGATAAAGGTCGTGCAGAACCGGCGCGGGTAATTCCAAGCCGTAATATCTCCACCATACGCGGCCCGGCATGAACTCATCCGCACTCTCGAACAGGCGCCACCAGGCCTGATACATGCTCTTCTCGCGGCCCATATCGGTTCCGAACAGTACACGCTTGCTATAGCGCCCTAGAAACCTTGCCGCCGTGCGCGGCTCGCGGCCGACTTCGTAATCGCGCGCGGCGATATCGACGTAGAGGTTGGGATAACGGTCCAGTGTCTTGGCCAGTGTTGTGAGGTCGTTGCCCTGGTTGCCGAGATGACAGGCGATGAACGTTGTCTTCGCATGCTGTGCAACCATGCGATCGCGCATGGCGATCAGTTCTTCATAAGACGACACGTCTTTACCGTATAAGTTGAAGTGCTGGTAATCGGGCGTGCGCTCCTGATAGACGTCCAGCGGTTGCCAGCAGGAGGGATGGTCGGCGATATGCGTCACCACCGGTATTTTTAATTTCGCGCATGTATCCCAGAACGCATTGAGCCGGGCATCGTCCGGATGCAGCCGGCGGTCGCGTGGCAGTGTTGCATCCCGGCTGTACCCGGCTCCTTTGTCGGTCAACTCGCCGACGCCGCGAGCGCCCTTGCGATAGCAGCGCTCCAACTCCGCCGCGGCGCGCTGCGGGTAGTCGGGTTTGTCCATGTCGCGTGTATCCAGACCGCAATAAAGCTGAAAGCGGCCGGGATACGCTGTCAGATATAAGTCGACCAGCTTGTCGAACCGCTCTCCGGTAGCGCCCGTCAGGATCACGGTCGTCTGGATGCCGGCTTCGTCCATGGTGCGTACCCATTCCGCAACCTGCTCCGGCGTTCGGGCATTGCTGTGCGCATGAATGTCGATCGCCGGAAACTTGGCCTTCGGCACGTCCGTCTCCGTCACCAGCAGCGACGACTTGGGCGCGTAATCTTTGAGCGCGATCGTGTCCATGGGCCCCGGACGGGGATCTACGCCGGGGCCGCCCCATGCGCCGTAGCGGATCTTGATCCACTCCGCATCGCTCGCCCAATTCTTTGCTCCGAACGCGGTGCCGAGCGCGAACGCGATGGCGGCGATCGTACATGCCGCTAAAAACGAACGTGAAGGAATGCGAATTCTGGCGAACTTTGTCACGGCTTCTGCCCGGACTTGTATTGCTGGTATAGCTCTGCGATGTGGGCTTCTTTCGTATCGCCGGCATGAATGACAACGCGGTAACGAAAACGAAGCGGATGGCCGGGCTCAATCGTCAGGCTGCCATCTTTCGTCTTGTCGTTCAGGAAATCATGAACACCGAAAATGTTTGCGGCGAAAAGGCCGTACGCGCGGGCATGCCAGTACGTGGGATAGCGCGGATTTGAGGGGTTGTCGAATATCGCGACGCCGACGGTTTGGCCGTCGACCGGACCGGTGTAGTCCACCCATGGCGAGCGCTTGCCCCAGACTTCCTTTTCTGTTTCGCCGCCCTCGGCGTTCACCATTTTTCCCTTGCCCTTGTCTTCCGTCATGGAAGTGGCCAGCCGGATGCCGAACGTGCCTTCTTTCGTATCGCCGAAGGTGAGCTTTTCGAGCGGGTCGATATTGATTTCGTAATCGATGATGCGAAGTTTCGGGTCGTCGTGAAACGTAATGGTGCGGGTTTCTCGCATGATGGTCTTGCCGTTGGGATCCTGGCCATCGAAGATTGCGCGAATGGTTCCGGAGTGTTTGCCGCCCTTGAGTTCGGCAAC
>JAICMB010000612.1 GCA_025929455.1 Bryobacteraceae bacterium
GGAACCGGGGATCGCCGCTATGGAGGAGGCCGCGTTTGCTGGCCGACACAATCCGCACGCCCGCCCGCCAACCGCCGCCGTCGTCGTCGTTGTCACTGGTATTGAGCTCGCGCAACAGCATCGCCTGCGTGCGCGGAGTCATCTCGCTCACTTCATCCAGAAAGAGCGTGCTGCCGCTGGCGGTTTCGAAAATACCGCCTCGATTCGCCGGGGCGTCGTCCATGCTTCCGGGCACATGACCAAACAGCTCCGATTCGAGCAGTGTTTCGGGGACACCAGCGCAGTTGACTGTCGCCATCGGCCGGCGCGCGCGCGGACTGTGATGGTGAATGCAGCGCGCGATCAGCTCCTTGCCGACACCGCTCTCCCCTTCAATCAACACACATGAATCGTGCGGTGCAATCGCGGCAGCATCAGCAACGACGGTCTGCATCGCAGGGCTCTTCCAAAGAGTCGCGCGCAAGTAGTCCACGGGACACCTCGATAGGCCAGTGCTGAGCTACGGGGAACATCCTTGATACTCCCAGCCGAGCACGAATGTCAACAGCTTTTGCACAGGAAATCATCAATTTCTCAACATCCCTGTGTACGTTCACCTGATATACACGGCCGGCGGGGAGAAGGTTGGAGAGTGGACGGCCCGTCGCGGGCGGGGCTTCGGAAGCGATCAGTTCAGCGTTTCGACGATGCGCTTCCAGTGCACTGAGGGGACGGCGTTCTGGGGGACGTAGGCCCCGCAGGTCCACTGCCCGTCCGGGGCCGAGGGGCCCGACCAGCGAAGGAACGCGTTCACCGTAATGCCCCATTCCGGAAACGTGACCAGAATCGGATGCTCTGAAAGCACTTCCGCGGGCAGTGTCAAACGCATGCCCCCATCGCTCACTTCCACCACGCGGACGGGAGTGTTGGACAGAACGGCTGACACATTGACGGCCTTGCGCGGCCAGCGGCGCGTCTGGCGCTGGTTCTGACGCTCTTCGAGCAGTTCCGCGGCGCGGTGACCGAGCTCGCGCTGCAGGTCCGAGGCGGGAATGAAGGTCGCCCCAAACTGTTCGACGTCGCTGCGGCTGTCGGTCTCGCTGCCAATCACGATGACGGGCAGATGCGGATCGATTCCGCGCGCGCGAAAACCGAGATGCAGACCGTTGAACGGTCCCAGACGGATCGCCGTTATGAGCAAGTCGGGAGGCGCCGCCGATACGCGCTCCACGGCCTTCTCGAACGAATCGACCGTCACGACGTCCATGTCGGCCGCGCGCAGACTCGCTTCGGCTTCGCCGGCAATTTTGGCATCCTGAACGGCAATGAGTACGCGGTACGCCATGGAGATCCCTCGCTGATCCGGCGGCGATTGTGCAAGGACCGCACCAGCGCAAAAACGTGCAAGCCTGCGCTTTTCTCAGCGTTTCTCCATTTATCGATCACAATTCCGAGGGGCCCATTACGTATTCAGTCTGCGGGAGCACGTAAAAAGTTCGGTGAATGGCCGCTGCCATGGCCAACGCGATTGGTTGTTAGAATGCGTCGTCGCGCGCACGAAAAAACGGTGCTAATGGTGCTAAAGGTGCGAAGGGTGCTAACGGTGCTGGTGCGAAGGGTGCGAAGGGTGCTGGTCCGAGGGCCACTTTTGGCACTAGTTCCCTTGGCACTGGTAGCACCCTTTGCACCTCTAGCACTACACGCGCAGCGGCCCCCCGATCCTGCGCTGCTCTCTGCCATCCGCGCGCTGCGTGCGATTGACAATCATGCGCACGTCGTGAGGCCCGTTCCTGACGACCATGAGTACGACGCGCTGCCTTTCTCGCTGCTGCCGGCGACGCCGCCGGGGGTCACCGGCGATCCGTTTCTGCTGCGTCCCGGCTCTCCGATGTTCGTCAAGGCGTGGAAGGCGCTGTACGGCTATCGCTACGACGATGCCACGGCGGAACATGTCGAGGAGGTGGCCGCGCTCAAGCAGAAGGCCATCGCGGAGCACGGCGCCGGCTTCCCCGCCTGGGTGCTGGACAAGCAGGGCATCGACATCGTACTGGCGAATCGCATCTCCATGGGACCGGAACTTCACCCGCCGCGCTTTCGTTGGGTGCCGTACGCCGATGCGCTGATCTTTCCACTGGACAATTCCGCGGCCAAGGCGAGCAACGCCGACTACGCGGCGTTCTATCCGGCGGAAGAGAGCCTGCTGAAGCGCGACATGCTCGATTCAGGTGTGCGCGCGCTGCCCACCACGCTGGCCGAGTACTGCCGCACGGTCGTGACGCCCACGCTCGAGCGGCAGAAGGCGGGCGGCGCCGTGGCGGAGAAATTCGAGGCGGCCTATCTGAGATGGCTGGACTTCGGCCCTGCGAAGGAAACCGACGCCGCGCGGATTTACGCGCAGTACGCGAAGGGCGGACCGCCGCCCGCTGCGGGATACAAAATCGTTCAGGACTACCTGTTCGCGTACGTCGCGCGCGAGGCCGGCCGCCTCGGACTCGCCGTGCACATTCACGTCTCGAGCAACGGCGGACCCAACTACGACCAGCGCGGCGGAGATCCACGCCTCCTTACGTGGGTCTTCAACGACGCGTCGCTGCGTCAGACGAACTTCGTGATCCTTCACGGCGGGTATCCCGAGTACCAGCAGACGGCCTCGCTCCTCAGCAAGCCAAACGTCTACGCGGATTTCTCAGGGCTCGCGTATTACACCGGCGTCGACGGAGAGGCCGCCGTGCTGCGATCCTGGCTCTCGCAGTGGCCTGAAAAAATCCTGTTCGGCACCGATGCCTCGCCCGACTCGCCGGCGATCGGGTGGGAAGAAACGGGCTGGGTCGCGTCGCAGACGGCGCGTGA
>JAICMB010000109.1 GCA_025929455.1 Bryobacteraceae bacterium
GAGAAAGCGCACGTCGTCAAAGAAGTGCGTGCGACCTTTTCGGCGCGGCCCGGGTTGGTCAGACCGCCCGCGCAAACGGCTTTCGAGAACCTGTTTTTAGCGGGCGACTGGACCGCGAGCGGTTGGCCCGCAACGATGGAAGGCGCCGTTCGCAGCGGGTACATCGCTGCCGAGGCGGTCACGCGGAAGGCCGGTGCGCCCCGGACGTTTCTGCTCCCCGATATCGCCTGACTTATTCGCCGCGGTCGAGGTGCGCGTCGATGATGTTTTTAGCGACCTCGCGCGAGTCGACGCGGTATTCGCCGCGTTCGACGCTGGCGCGCAATACTTCGAGCCGCGCTTCAGACGGTTGAGCCTGCTCTGCCGCACTCGACACGACAGCCTCATCGCTTGCCGTAGCAACGGGCCCGCGCTCGGCCGTAGCGGCTTGCCGCTCCGGTTTGGATGCGGCGGGCGCGCCAGCCGCAACGTTCAGGTGATCATCGATTCGCATTTGCGCTGTGCGGCTCTATGCCGGACAGCACCATCTTACCGATTCCCAACCCGCCCTGTAACGCGAGCACCTGTGCGAATTGCTGTTCCGCGGTGTCCATAACGGCCGAGCTGCTGTCATCCTCATCGCCGCTGTCGGTGGATTCACGAACCGAGCGCAGCATCTCCTGTAGAAAGAATCCTTCGAATTCGGCTGCGGCATGCTTCACGCGCGCCGTCCCCGCTGCGTGCGGTTTGGTTTCTGTGGCGGTCGATACCAGAGCCGCGGTGGGCGTCATATGACCTCGATCTCCGCTTCCAAAGCGCCGGCGGCTTTCAAGCTTTGCAATATCGCGATCACGTCGCGCGGCGTCGAACCGATCGCACTTAGCGCTTTCATGAGGTCTTCGACCGTGGCGCCCTGTTTCAGCGTGATGCCATGCGCCTTGTCTTCCTTCGCGGTTACGCTCGTCTGTGGAACCGCCGCGGTCGTTCCCTGCGAGAAGCCCTCGGGCTGCGAAACCGCATAGGTCGTCTGCACTTCCACCGTGAGCGCTCCGTGCAGAATCGATACCGGCCCGATCTTCACAGCGTTGCCCATCACCAGCGTGCCGGTACGTTCGTTCATGACGATCTTGGGTGGGTGGTCGGCGTCAATAGGGAGCGCTTCGAGTTCCGCGATCAGCTCCACTACTCGCGAGCGGTAGGCGGCGGGCGTCTTCACCACCACGATTCCGGAGTTTTCCGCCGTTGCCGGGGGCGCCGCCTCTTTGTTGAAATGCCCGTTGATCGCGGCCACTACCCGTGCTGCTGTCGTGAAATCCGCCTGTCGCAACTGCAGGCGCAGCACATCTTTCGGTTCTACTGATGGCGCGGGCTTCTCCACGATGGCGCCCGACGGGATGCGGCCCGCGGTGGGGTGATTGACAGTCTGCGAGTTGCCGCCCCGGCCGGCACCGAACCCGCCGGTTACGACCGATCCCTGGGAAACCGCGAACACCTCGCCATTGGCGGCCTTGAGCGGTGTAAGCACCAGCATGCCGCCCTGCAGGTTGGTCGCATCGCCAATGGCGGAGACCGTCACATCGATGCGCGTCCCGGGCTGCGCAAAGGGCGGCAAGTCGGCGGTCACCAGCACCGCCGCGGTATTTCGAACGAGTATCGCCGTCGGGTTCACCGTTACGCCCATGCGCGCAAGCAGGTTCGTGAGCGTCTGCGCGGAAAACACGGTCTGGCGTTTGTCGCCGGTGCCGTTCAGGCCCACCACGAGCCCGTATCCAACAAGCTGGTTATCGCGAACGCCTTCGAGCGAGACGACTTCCTTTAAGCGCGCGGCATCGGCAGCCGCGGCCGTCATGAGCATGGCGGTCAGTAGAGAAATCGTGCGCATAAATCAGAACGGCAGCAAACCCAGAAGAATGCGATACAGAATAAACGGCCGGCGTGCGGAGTCTGCGACAACGCCCTTGCCGTTGACTTTCACTTCCAATAGGCCGACGCGGTCGGACGAGATCGAATTCACCGGCGACAAATCTACCGGCCTCACAATGCCCCGGACCGTGACGGTCTGGTGCTCGGAGTTAACGGCGATTTCTTTCCGGCCCTCGACAACCAGATTTCCGTTCGGCAGCACCGCTGAAACGACGGCCGTAATGGTGGTTGTCAGCGAACTTGTTCGTGAGGTTGTGCCCTGTCCATCAAGCGACGTGCTGCCGCCTAAGTTAGCCAGGTTTGCCAGTGGTCCCGCCGCGCGTAACGGTCCGGCAAGCGACGTGACCGACGCCTGCGCTGAAGACTTGCGACTGGTCTTGGTTGTTCCGGTCGAAACGGCCGACGCCTGGTCCGAAACCACGATCGTGACTAAATCGCTGACGCGCGCGGCACGCAGGTCACGGTAACCATCGCTGAACCAGCCCACGTCCGAGTACAATGATCCAGAACTGGGAGGAGCGGACGGCCGCGCCGCACGGATCGCGGCATCGATCGGCGATTCGGCTTTCGGTTTTGCGGCGCGATGAGCGGCGCTCGCCGGGATCATCGCCGCGCAAACGAGCAATGCGAGCAGCTTCATCGCTTACCCCCTTCAACCACGGCTTCATCGGGACCCGTAACGCTGGCCCGGAAAGTCCGGCCGTTTAACGGGTTCGCAAGCGTCACTTGATTACCCTTAAATCCGTTTGTCCGCGCGACTGTGTCAAACCGCAATTGCGCGTGTCCGGAGTTCACGCGTACTTGAACGCGGTCGCCGCGTGAAATCGCCGGGGCCACGCTGATCAGATTCTTCGTGATCTCCTGTCCGGCGGCGATTGCGCGCAGCGCTACTGTGCCGGTTATCTCGTGTGAGTCGGTGATGACAGGCACGAACGCGTCGACGCGTTTCTTCACAGGTGCGATGTCCGCCGCGGCGATGCTGGCGCCGGGCGCGAGGCTGTGCTTTGCCGTGAGGACCTCACGCTCGACCGTTACGGCCGCTTCGGCCCACACCGGAAAACTGTGTTGATCTCCGAAAACGATGCGCCCGCGCCACATGTGGCTGTTCGCAACTCCCTGCGTCGAGGACGGCCGCACGAACTGGAGCTGCCCATCCGGAATGGGATTGGTGGTGAATTTCGTAACCACGATTTCGGCGTCGGCGAGCGCAGCAGCAGAACGAATCGCTTGGACGACCTCAGCTTTTGTCAACACGCGGCTCGAACGTTCAAAACAGACGGGTGCGAAGGCGCCGCCGGTGATTCCCGCACGCCGCGCGATTCCGGTCAGTTCACGCGCGGAGAACACACGCCTGCTGCCTGGGAATGGTGCAAAGCCGAGCGCTGCGTCGGCCGGCATGGCCGCGAAAACCGGAGCCGCTTTCGCCAGGTCGCCCGCCGTAATCCGGTCGCCTGCAACCCCGATACACCCGGCGTACGCGCAGGTCGCGCAAACAAGTACAACCGCAAGCGTTCTCATTGCGTGATGTTGTTCACCTGCGAATACATTTCGTCGGCGGCCTTCACCACCTTGGAGTTCGCTTCGTACGCCCGCTGGCTGACGATCATGTTGATGAACTCCTCGACCACGCTCACGTTCGAACCTTCCGTATAGCCTTGCATGAGGCTGCCGAGCCCTTCCTGTCCTCCGGGATTCCCGATAGTAGGATCGCCCGACGCATCCGTCGGACTGAAAAGGTTGCCGCCGATGCTGTTCAAACCCGCGGGGTTAGCGAAATTCGCCAACTGAATCTGCCCGGCTACTTGGCTACTCGTCTGCCCCGGCTGCGTGTAGGTCACCGTGCCGTCGGAAGCAACCGTGATGCTCTGCGCCTGCGGCGGTATTGTGATTTGCGGTTCGATCGGATCGCCGTCGCCCGTGACAACGTTTCCGTCGCGGTCCAACTGGAAGTTCCCCGCACGCGTGTACGCAACCTCGCCCGTCGGCCGGCGGACCTGAAAGAAACCTTTTCCCTGGATGACCACATCGAGCGGGTTATCCGTCTGCGTGAAATTCCCCTGCGAGAAAATGATCTCGTTCGAGCCCGGCCGCGCGCCGAGGCCGACTTGCAGCCCGCTCGGGATTACGGTTTGCGAACCCGCCGCCGCGCCCGGCTGTATGAAAGTCTGATACAGCAGGTCTTGAAACTGCGTGCGCCGCATCTTGAACCCGGTGGTGTTCGCGTTCGCCAGATTGTGCGCGATCGTGTCCACGTTCATCTGCTGCGCCGACATGCCGCTGCCGGCACTGTAAAGAGCTCGGATCATCGTTTCTCCTCAATTAAGCTGGTTTCGCCACATCCTCGATCAACTGCTTGTCCATCTCGGAGCCAACCCGCACGGCCCGCTGTAGGGTCTCGAACTGCCGCAGCACCGACACACGCCGCACCGCCGATTCCGCCGTCTCGAAGTTCGCCGCTTCGAGCTTGCCTTGCGCGAACGAGCCAGCCGCAGATTGCGGCTGCAGGTCCGCGCGATCGATCTGAAAATAGTTGTTGCCGCGTTTGCGGATCGCGCTTTTGTCACCGAAATCGAGCAACGCGATCTGCCCTACCGTTTGACCGTCCTGCCGCACAGTACCGTCCGGCGCGATCTCCATCGGCAGCGAGGCGTCGAGGTGAATGGGTTTTCCGTCTGTACCCGGAACCGTGTAGCCTTCGGCGGTGGCGAGCTCGCCGGCTTTCGAAATCTGCAGCGTGCCCGACCGGATATATAAAGGACCGGACGGTCCGGCAACCTTCAAAAAACCTGCGCCGTTCACCGCAATATCGAACGGATTGGTCGTGGGCGTCAGTGCGCCTTGCGAGAAATCCGTCCAGTTGCGCTGCACCACGGGTAGCACGGGATCGGTGCCCGTCCCGAGCGCGGCCTCGGCGCTCACATACGTACTGTAGAATTCGCGGTCGGCTTTGAATCCCGGCGTGCCCGCGTTGGCCAGGTTGTTCGCCAGAACATCGAGCGCTTCCATTCTTGATCGCAGTCCACTTGCTGCTGCCGCCGTGAGCGTATCCATATTCCCGGGCGTTGTCGTGCAATTCGATGGCCTTGAAAAACGCGGCTTTTAGAGCTTGGACTTCCCGGTTCGAAACGAAAACGCAATCGCCAGCGTTTCACCGCGGCACACCGTACCGTTCCGAAACGGTAAATATCCGTGAACTTCATTGAATATGAGCGCTTTTGTTTGGGTATTCACCTGCAATTGCCCTCAGCGTGAAGGTCACGATGCCGCCCATTGCCTCTCTGCCACCTGCGGCGTCGAAGACGTCCGGGGCTGCGGCGGCGTCGCAGGCGCCCTCTGGGGCTGATTCGACTTTCGGCGCGCTGCTGACGTTAATCGCAAGCGCCCAAGTCGCCGATGTCACGGCGGGCGAACCATCTGCGCAGAAGGGCGCACCTGGCCGCAAGGCCGAAGAACGCGACAAAGAAAAAGATAAGCAGGAGCAGTCCGCGGCCCCTCTCGCCGCGGCGTTGCCGGTCTTAGTCGAACATCGTCCGTTGACGTGGGCGCTTCCGGTTGCGATCGCGCCATCGCAGCCGGGCGAGAAAAACGAAGCCAACGAGACTCCGCACGGCGAGGTGCCTGCAGCCGCGATTCCCGCTACCCCAGACAAGGCGCCCGCGCAGATCGAACCCAAAACAGCGTCCCGCGCACCCGCGAACGAGGTCTTTGAATTACGCCAAGCGGCTCCCGTAGCGTTCGCTCTGAAACTGACCTCCGAATCGGCACACGTCGCCGCCATAGGTGAAGCGCCGTCGGTTCGTGAGCAGCACGCCACAGTACTACCGCCCGATCCGCCCGCAGTACTACTGGCGGCAAAGCCAGTAATAGACGGTTCGGAAGTCCGGGTTACCCCGCCGCCCTCCCGCGATGTACCGGCACTCTCGCAGGCGCACACTGCCACGACTGCGCTGCCGGATCGTGCTGCTGCCGCAAACGCGACACAGGATCACGGCGCATCTTCCAAACAAGATACAAACCCACGCGATCAGGAGAAACGACAGGGCACAGAGCCGGCTTCGCCGGCGTCTTCGCGATCGACACCGTTTCACGCCGAGCCGGCGGAAGCGGCCACAAAGCCGGTACAGCAAGTCACGGCATCGCAGCCGCTGGCATATACCCCGGTCAGCAGCACTGTCCCCTCCAACACCCCGGGCGTAGACATGAAAGGGGAAACGCCCGCTCAACCTGCCAATACGCCCGCAGCGCACCATTTACCTGAAACAAATCCGGCTTCCGCTCCACAACCAACAAGGGAGATTTCTGTGCGTATTCCTTCGCATGAAGCCCCGGCTGTGGATGTGAAATTCGTGGAGCGAAACGGAAGTGTGCATGTATCGGTACGGACTGCCGACACCGAACTTGCACGCAATATGCAATCGAACCTCGGCGACCTGGTTCGCAACCTCGACGCGAGCGGGTACGGCGTGGAGCCGCTGGTACACACGCACGTGAGCGAGCCGTCCGCGACTGGACACAATGCCGCGGACCACCACGATCAGCACAGTCCCGGCGGGGGGTCTGGCGGAGACGCCCGGCAGCAGTTTCAAAACGACGGCCGCAGAAACCGGGCACGCTGGATGAACGTTTTCAGCCCACTTACAAGCGAAGGGAGAGACCAAGCATGACGGCCTTATCGGCCCTTAAAGACAATTCCGATTCCACGGTGAAGAACGGCTCGCAGTCCGGCTCATCGAGCAATTCTCAGAAGCCGGCTACGGCGGCAAGCGCCACCGAATCGCTGGCCAATGAGCAGACGTTCCTGAAGCTCTTCATCGCGCAATTGCAGAATCAAGATCCGGAGCAGCCGCAAAACGGCCTCGATTTCGTGACGCAACTTGCGCAGTTCAGCTCGCTCGAGCAGACCATACAAATGCGGCAGGACCTCGACTCCATCAACCAATACTTCGGCACTGCGCCGGCAGCCGGGTCAGACGGAACCAGCGGCAGCGGGGATACCAGCGGGTCCGGCGCATCCGGAACGAGCAGCAACTAATTTTCAGGTGATTCTATGTTCACATCCTTCTCAACAGCATTATCGGCACTGAGCGCGGATTCTACAGCGATCGATGTCGTTGGCAACAATCTCGCAAACCTGAACACGCCCGGTTTCAAGACGAGCGTCGTCTCGTTTCATGACCTGGTGACGCAATCGCTGGGCGCGGGCCTCGGCGAGACCCAGGTTGGATTCGGCGTTGGCCGTCCGACCACGCTGCGCGAATTTTCGCAGGGCGCGTTGCAGACGACGTCCGGGCAACTCGACGTCGCTATCCAGGGCGACGGATTCTTCGTGGTTTCCGCGCCGAACGGACAGACCGAGTACACGCGCGGCGGCAATTTGCAGGTCGACACAAACGGAAACCTGGTCACCGCGACCGGCGAAAAACTGCAAGGTTGGACACAGTCCAACGGCGTGCTAGACACCAATTCCGCCAGCGGCGACATCGCCGTTCCGGTCGGCACGGTGAAGGCCCCGCTGGCCACGAACAACTTTTCATTCGATCTGAATTTGAATGCGTCCGCTACTGCCGGACCGCCACCCGACACGTTCTCGTCGCCCATTCAGGTATTCGATTCGCTTGGCAATGCGCATACGCTGACTGTGAACTTCACCAAGAATGCGACGGCAGGGCAGTGGGACTACTCAATCTCCGTGCCCGACGCGGACATGACGACCGCATTCACGCCCGTAACGGGCAGCTTGAATTTTGACAGCAACGGTAAGCTCGTTACGCCCGCGGCGACCGACCCGCAACCGCAGGTGCAATTGCAGGGGCTGGCGGACGGCGCGTCCGACATGACGCTCAACTGGAATCTGTATAACGGCACGACACCGCGCATGACGCAGTACGCGCAGCCTTCGGCCGTATCGGCGCTGGCACAGGATGGCTCGGCGGCGGCGCAGTTGGTCCGCGTTGGTATCGGCGACGGCGGGACGGTTCTCGCGCAGTATTCGAACGGCCAGCAAACCGTTGTCGGCCAGCTCGCCATGGCGACCATTCGCAACCCCGAGTCGCTCATTGCGGTCGGCAACAACAACTATCAGCTCAGCGCGCGCACCGCGCTTCCTGCCATCGGCACGCCCGGCACCGGCGGCCGCGGGTCAGTGATCGGCGGCGCCGTGGAATCCTCCACCGTCGATATCGCCACCGAGTTTACGAACTTGATCGTGTATCAACGTGGTTATCAGGCTAATGCCCGTGTCGTTACGGCAGTCGACGAACTGAGCCAGGAGACGATCAACCTGAAGCACTAGGCGTGCAATGAAAGCCACCGAGCAGATCGAAAATCTCGCCGACGTCTGTCTCGATCTCGAGGTCGAGCTCGACAGCAGAACTATGCCGATCGACGAGATTCTCGATCTGGACGTGGACACGGTCGTCCGCATGACGCGGTCGGCGGGCGAGAATATCGACATTCTGATTGGCGGCACCGTGGTCGGCTCAGGCGAGATCGTCATTATCGAAGAAGCCGTCGGCGTGCGGATCACCGATTTCCGGATCGAGAGCTGATGCAAGCAGCCCTCGCAATCGTATTCGTTCTGGCCCTCGCTTGGGTACTCACGCGTTGGTTGCCCGGCCGGTCCGCGCTGCTTGCGCGCGTCATGAGTATCAGACCTCGTGCCACAGCGGCGGAAAAGGTCATCCAGGTGAAACAGCGCGTGCATCTCACTCCACATCACTCGTTGCATGTCGTTTCGGTGGCGGACCGCACATTGCTTGTCGGAGCGCACGCGGGAGGAATTACCCTGCTCTGCACGCTCGCAAACGGCCCGGCGGATATTCCGGCGCAACATCAACCGGAGGTGGGCGGGTCATGACAAAAGCGCGCGTTTTGCTCGTAGCGGCTGCGGCC
>JAICMB010000456.1 GCA_025929455.1 Bryobacteraceae bacterium
ACCGCACTTGCCAACGAGGTTTTGGCGAAGGCCAACGTTGTCGGCCAGCGCGCGTGGTTGATCGTGCCGGTGGCCCAGATCGCGGAAAAGATTCCCGAATCCTACTCCGGGGAAGGCTTGCCGTGGCAAATCGTCGTGCCGATTCTCAACGCCGGCAGGACACCCGCATTTGAAGTATTCAGCCGATCTGGCGTCTTTGTCGGCCTCGGAACACCGCAACAGCTGCCTGAGACGGACCAGGCGATCGCGCAACCGATGATCGGACCAGGTGCTAAGCTGTCGTTGCACATTGATTCTCTGGAACAAGAGTTCATGAATTTGAACGAGATTCTGGAAGGAACTCACCAGTTGTTCCTGTTCGTCAGTCTCACCTACAAAGACGCAATCGAATTGAAGCTGCGGAAAACTTCGTGCCTGTTTGCGTATGACCGCGATAGCGGAACGTTTACCGTTACGCGCGAGCACAATATGATCGAGTAGCGCGGCCATACCGCGGATGCGCGCTTGCTGGAAGCGGCGTAAAACCGCTATTTTGGTGATTCCAACCTTATGGCAAGCCCAACCCCTATCACTGTCGCGGAAGGCGACGGCATCGGTCCTGAAATCATGGCCGCGACGCTCCACATTCTGCAGGAGGGCGGCGCGAACATCGAGCCGGAAGTCATTGAAATTGGAGAGAAAGTGTATCTCCGAGGCAATACGGCCGGTATCGAGCCTTCCGCGTGGGAATCGCTGCGCCGCACGAAAGTGTTTCTCAAGGCGCCGGTTACGACCCCGCAAGGCGGCGGTTTCAAGAGCCTGAACGTCACGACGCGCAAAGCTCTCGGCCTGTATGCCAACGTGCGGCCCTGTGTTTCCTACCATCCGTTCATCGAGACCAAGCACCCCGGCATGGATGTCGTGATCGTGCGTGAAAACGAAGAGGACCTGTACGCCGGCATCGAGTACCGCCTCTCCGACACCGTCACGGAGTGCATCAAGCTGATCACGCGCCCGGGATGCGAAAAGATCGTGCGGTATGCCTTCGAATACGCCGTCCGCAACAACCGCAAGAAGGTGACCTGCTTCACCAAAGACAACATCATGAAGATGACGGACGGCCTGTTCCATAAGGTGTTCGATGAGATCGGCACGGAATACCCGGCCATTGAGAAAGAGCACTGGATCGTGGATATCGGCGCAGCGAAAATGGCCGACACGCCGGAAGCATTTGATGTCATCGTGATGCCCAACTTGTACGGCGACATCTTGTCGGACGTGGCGGCGCAGATCGCAGGGTCGGTGGGCTTGGCGGGGTCGGCGAACATCGGGGCCACCACCGCGATGTTTGAAGCGATTCACGGCTCCGCGCCTCGGCGAGCGGGACAGAACCTGGCGAATCCATCGGGACTGCTGCACGGAGCGATTTTGATGCTGGTGCATATCGGGCAGCCGGAGGTCGCTGAGCGCGTACACAACGCCTGGCTGCGCACCATCGAGGACGGCATTCACACCTACGACATCTATTCGGAGGGTGTGAGTAAGCAGAAGGTGGGCACCAAGGAGTTTGCGGAGGCTGTCGTACGGCGGCTCGGATGCAAGCCCAACACGCTGAAGCCGGCGACCTATAGCCGGTCGGCCGAGCGCAAGAACCCGGCCGAGATGTTGAGCCAAGTGCGGCCTTCACAGAAGCGGCTCGACGGCATCGACGTTTACGTCGCATTTGAATCGCGCGACGCCGATGCGCTCGCCAGCAAGGTGCGCGATGCCGCCGGCGATGGATTGAAGCTCACCATGATTTCGAACCGGGGCGTAAAGGTGTGGCCGGACGGCATGGCGGAAACGTTCAAGACCGATAGCTTCCGGTGCCGTTTCACGGCGGACGGCGGTACCAGCACCAAGGAGACGATCGCGCTGCTTGGGCGCATCGACGCCGCGGGAATCGAGATCGTCAAAACCGAATCGCTGCGCAGCTACGACGGGCAGCCCGGTTATTCTCTCGCGCAGGGCCAATAATCCATGGCGGTGCTGGTCGGCATCATCATGGGCAGTAAGTCTGACTGGGACACTATGCAGCACGCCGCGGCCGTTCTGGACGACTTCGGCGTGCCGCACGAAACGCGCGTGGTCTCGGCGCACCGCACGCCCGATGTGATGTTCGATTACGCCCGCACTGCTGAAGAACGCGGGCTGCAGGTGATTATTGCAGGCGCGGGCGGCGCGGCGCATCTGCCGGGCATGGTGGCGGCTTCGACCACGCTGCCGGTTTTGGGCGTGCCCGTCGAGAGTCATGCGCTGCATGGTCTGGACTCGCTGCTTTCGATCGTGCAGATGCCGGGCGGCGTTCCCGTGGCGACGCTCGCGATCGGCAAAGCGGGCGCGCGCAACGCCGGGTTGCTGGCGACGGCGATACTGGCCAACCACGATCCCGCGCTGCGCGAGAAGCTGCGGCGGTTCCGCGCCGAACAGCGCGAGCGCGTGCTGCGGGAAACACTGTGAACGCAATCCTCCCCGGCGCGGCGCTGGGCGTGTTGGGCAGCGGGCAGCTTGGGCGCATGTTCGCCATCGCGGCGCGGCGCATGGGCTACCGGGTGCACACGTATTCGCCCGACTCCGATACGCCGACGGGGCAGGTGGCCGATGTCGAGATCACCGCACCCTATGAGGACCTGGATCGCGTGCGTGAGTTCGCATCGCATGTGGCGGTGGTGACGTTCGAATTTGAGAACGTGCCAGGGCCGACTGCGGCCGCGTCGGAGTCGCGCGCGCCGGTGCGGCCGGGCTGGAACGCGCTGCACGTCGCGCAGCACCGCATTCGTGAGAAGACATTTCTTACTGACACGGGGTTGCCGGTTGCGCCGTGGCGCGCGGTGTGGAGTCTCGAAGAACTGCAGGCGGCGATCGCGGAGATCGGTGTTCCGGCGGTGCTGAAGTCGGCAGCGTTCGGGTATGACGGCAAGAACCAGTTCACGCTGCGGGCAGCGAGCGAAGCGGCGGCGGCGTGGGCGGCGGTAGCAGGGCAGGAATCGGTGCTCGAGGGTTTTATCGATTTCGATCGTGAGGTATCGGTGGTGGGGGTGCGCTCGCAGGTGGGCGACTTCGGGCACTTCGGTGTGATCGAGAACGACCACACGGAGCGGCATATCTTGGATGTGTCGACGGCTCCGGCGGGCGTTTCCGAGCGCACGGCGCGGGAGGCGGTCGAGATCGCGCGCGTGGTCGTGGACAAGCTGGAGATGGTGGGCGTGTTGTGCGTGGAGTTTTTTTTGACGCGGGATGGGCGGCTGCTTGTGAATGAACTGGCGCCGCGGCCGCACAACTCGGGGCATCTGACGATTGATGCCTGCCTGACGAGCCAGTTTGAGCAGCAGCTTCGCGCCGTGTGCGGGCTGCCGCTGGGGTCGACGGAACTGGTGCAGCCAGCGGCTATGGCGAATCTGCTCGGAGATTTGTGGACGGATAGGACGCCCGACTGGTGCGCGGCGCTGCGGCGGCCGGAGGTGAAACTCCACCTGTACGGCAAGGAAGAGGCGCGGCCGGGTCGGAAGATGGGGCATATTACGGCGCTGGAGGGGAGCGTGGAGCGCGCGCGGGGGGCGGCGCTGGCGGCAAGGAGGGCGCTGACTATACCGTAACGGAGGGTTGCCGACACCGGCGGTTGGTAGACAACCGCACAGGACAGCCAGCAGAGACTGGCCGTCCCACCCGGACACGCGCCTACGCCAACCGGCGGTGCG
>JAICMB010000854.1 GCA_025929455.1 Bryobacteraceae bacterium
CACGGTCAATTTCGAAGGCGCAAAGTCCCTCGCCGAATTTCAGCAGAGAATTCGCGCCGCGCTTAAAAATTATAAATCCGGCGAATGGATCACCGGCAGCGGTTGGGATCACACCTTGTGGCCCGAGAAGCGCTTTCCCACTCGGTGGGATCTCGACGCTGTCTCGAGAGATCACCCGATGATTTTTGGCCGCGTGGACGGCCACGTCGCAGTCGCGAATTCGCTGGCCCTCAAACTGGCTGGCGTCACCAAAGACACTCCTGATCCCGCCGCCGGCCACATCGTGCGTGACGCAAAAACTGGCGAGCCCAACGGCATGCTCGAAGAAGACGCGGCTATGAGCCTGGTTTACCGTCACGTTCCGCCCGCCAGCCACGAACGCCGCCGCCGCGCGATCGAACTTGCGCTCGCCGACGCCGTTTCCCACGGTGTTACTTCGATTCAGGATTATTCCACCTGGCAGGATTTCCTGATTTATCGCGAACTAAAGCAGGAAGGGAAGTTGCCCCTGCGAATCACCGAATGGCTCACGTTCACCGAGCCTCTCGCCAAGCTCGAAGAGGAGCGTCGTGAAGGCACCACCACCGATCCTTGGCTGAAAACCGGCGCGCTCAAAGCCTTCATGGACGGCTCGCTCGGCTCTCGCACCGCGGCCATGCTCGCCCCGTATTCCGACGATCCATCGACCTCCGGAATTCTCCGCATGCAACCCAAAGAACTGAACGCCATGTCAATCGAGCGCGACAAAGCGGGCTTCCAGCTTAATTTTCACGCCATCGGAGACAAAGCCAATCGCGTCGCTCTCGACGCTTTTGCCGCCGTGCGCACCGCGAACGGCCCACGCGACCGCCGCGATCGCATCGAGCATGCGCAGGTCGTCGCGCCAGACGATTTCGCGCGTTTCGCCGACTTGCACGTAATCGCTTCCATGCAGCCGGTTCATTTGCTCGATGACGAACGCTGGGCTGGCGCGCGCCTCGGCCCCGAACGCTCGAAAGGCGCCTACGCTTGGAACACTATGCGCAAACACGGCGTCCGTCTCGCCTTTGGCACCGATTATCCCGTCGAAGGAATCGACCCGTTGCGCGGCCTTTACGCCTGCGTCACCCGCGAACTCCCCGAAGGCGGCCCTTCCGGCGGTTGGGAGCCTCAGGAAAAGCTCCCGCTGTCCGATTGCATTTCTGATTACACGACGGGCTCGGCCTACGGTGAATTCGAGGAAAACGCCAAGGGCCAAATCAAACCGGGCATGCTCGCCGACATCGTCGTTTATCCCGTCGACATCACCAGCATTCCGCCCGCTCAACTTCTTCACACTTCCGTCGATATCACCGTCACCGGCGGCCGCATCGTTTACGAACGCCACTGAGCGCCGTATTTCATGACTCGCACAATTCCGCGCCGCCTTCAGGCTGACCTGGCACTGGCGTGGTGTTCGCTCATCTGGGGCGCCACATTCCTTGTCGTAAAGAACGCCCTCGCGTTTTCCTCCGTGTTCGTCTTC
>JAICMB010000595.1 GCA_025929455.1 Bryobacteraceae bacterium
TGGCATTGCGCTGCGGGCGGAGCCGCACCTGCGCGATCACATCGAACGCATCGTGCTGATGAACGGCGTCTTCTTCCATGCGGGTCTCGAGTACAACACCAAAATGGATCCCGAAGCCGCGCACATCGTGTACTCGTCGGGCATTCCGGTATCCACGGTTGGGCTCGATGTCACGCTGCAGTGCCACTTAAACGCGGCGTCGCTGAAGAGTTTTCAAGAATCACAAGTGCCGGGTGTGCAGTTCCTTTGGAAACTGATTCAGATTTGGCAGGACGGGCACGCCGAGCAGTACCCGATTCTGCACGATCCGTTGTCGATCGTTTCGGTGGTGCGACCGAGCCTCATGGGATTCGCGCGCGGGAATGTATTCGTCGAGACGAACGGCACCCCGGAACAAACCTACGGCATGTCGGTGTTTCACGCGAATGCGGCGGGCACCGTGAAAGTAGCGGAGACGGTCAACGCGCCGTCGGTGGTCGACTTCTTCTTATCACGTGTGCTCGCGCCGCCACGGAAACGGTAGCTCAGCCCTTCACGCGCCGGAACCGCGGCCCTCGCTCACCGGAACGCGACCGGTGCGGAGCGAGCGCACCTCGCCTTCCAGTTCTTCGAGCCGCCTGCTCAGATCGTCGATCAACTGACCTTCGGGATCGGGCAGCCGTCCGTGTTCGAGATCGCCGACCGCGCGCCCGCGCACCACTCGTCCGGGAATGCCGACTACGGTCGAGCTCTCCGGCACGGACCGGATCACCACGCTGCCGGCCCCGATTTTGGAGTTCGCACCGACGTGTATATTGCCCAGCACGGTCGCGCCGGTGCCAACCACTACGCCATCGCCGAGCGTGGGATGCCGCTTACCGCGCTGCGCGCCGGTGCCCCCGAGCGTTACGCCCTGGTACAACAGCACATCATCGCCGATCTCGGTGGTCTCGCCGATCACGACGCCCATGCCATGGTCGATGAAGAAACGCCGCCCGATGGTCGCGCCCGGATGGATTTCGATGCCCGTGAACGCGCGACTGATTTGCGAGATGAACCGCGCAATCAAACGGAAGCCGCGCCGGTGCAAACGGTGCGCCAGCCGGTGCAACAATACCGCATGGAATCCGGGGTAACAGAGCAGAATCTCGATGACGCTTTGCGCGGCGGGATCTTCGCGGAAGATCGTTTCGATCTGCTCTCGGATGGCGCGGAACATCTGATACGCCCATTATCGCAGGGCGGGCGCGCACCTCCCGCCAATATCGTCAGATGGCGCTGATGGGCTCCGGCTTCGCCTCGCGCAGCACGGTCATGGACAAGCGGGTAAGTTCGAGCGGCTCCCCAGGCTTAAAAACGCGCGAGCCGGGCTCCAGATCGGGATCGTTGGTGTCGATAACCAGTTCCCAATCGCAGTCCTGCGGCGGCACGGGCATGTAAAACTTCATGGGCTCATGGTGACAGTTCAAAAGCAACAGAAATGTGTCGTCCCGCACCGGCGCGCCCTTCTCGTCCACGTGGTCCAGCGTGTCACCGTTCAGCATCAGTCCCAGGCAGCGCACCCAGCCTGCGTTCCACTCCTCATCGGTCATTTCCTGCGCGTCCGGGCGCAGCCACATGATGTCCTTCTCCTGGGAGCGGCGAATACTGCGGTCCTGGTAAAACTTGCGGCGGTGCAGGTTGGGGTGGTCGAGACGGAGGCGGATCAAGCGCCGCGTGAAGTCGAGGAGTTCAAGCTTGCGATCGTCCAGCGTCCAGTTGTACCAGGAGATGGGATTGTCCTGGCAATATGCGTTGTTGTCGCCGTTCTCCGTGCGGCTGATTTCATCTCCGCCGCACAGCATCGGCACGCCCTGAGACATGAGCAGCGTTGTCAGGAAGTTTCGCTTCTGCCGTTCACGGAGTTCGACAATCTCCGGATCATCGGTGGGCCCTTCGACGCCCATGTTCCAGGAATGGTTGTCGTTGGTTCCGTCATTGTTGCCCTCGCCGTTGGCTTCGTTATGCTTGCAGTTGTAGCTGACCAGGTCATTCAGCGTGAAGCCGTCGTGCGCCGTGACGAAATTGATGCTCGCTGACGGTTTGCGCCCATCGCGCTGATACAAATCGCTCGATCCGGTGAGTCTATAAGCAAGATCGGAAAGTGTGCCGTCGTCGCTCTTCCAATACCGCCGCACCGTGTCGCGATACTTGCCGTTCCACTCCGCCCACAGCACCGGAAATTTTCCGACCTGATAGCCGCCTTCGCCCACGTCCCACGGCTCGGCGATCAGTTTTACCTGCGAAATGACGGGGTCCTGATTGATCACGTCGAAGAACGCCGACAGCCGGTCGACCTCTTGCAGTTCGCGCGCCAGTGCCGCTGCCAGATCGAACCGGAACCCGTCTACGTGCATCACTTCGATCCAGTAGCGCAGGCTGTCCATGATCAGCTTCAGCACTTGCGGGTGCCGCACGTTCAAGCTGTTGCCGGTACCCGTGTAGTCCTTGTAGTAACGCTGATTGTCCGGCACCAGCCGGTAGTACGTGGGATTGTCGATGCCGCGGAAGCTCAGCATCGGCCCCATCTGGTTGCCTTCGGACGTGTGGTTGTACACGACGTCGAGGATGACCTCGATTCCTTCGCGATGCAATGCCTTCACCATGCTCTTGAACTCGGCAACCTGCGATCCCATATCGCCCGCGCTCGAATAACGCGCCGCAGGTGAAAAAAAGTTCGTGGTGTTATAGCCCCAGTAATTTCGTAATCCCAGGTCCGCCAGATGTTTATCGTCCAAAATGTCGTGCACCGTCATGAGTTCGACGGCCGTAATGCCCAGCTTCTTCAAATACGCAACGGCGGGCTTCGACGCGAGACCCGCATACGTGCCGCGCAGCTCTTCAGGCACCTCCGGATGGCAATGCGTAAAGCCCTTCACGTGTACTTCGTAAA
>JAICMB010000800.1 GCA_025929455.1 Bryobacteraceae bacterium
AACTGGGGCATGCAGCCGGGACTGAAGAATCTCACCGATCACTTCCTCGAGGAATGGTTCTGGCGGCCGGCGGCCATCGTCAGCTATTCGGCCGGTCGTCTCTCCGGCGTGCGCGCGAGCTATGCGTGGCACAACACGCTGTGCGAGATGGGGATGGTCGTCATCTCGAGCTCGCTGACGGTCGGGCCCATCGCAGAGACACTCGATGAGGCGGGTCAGCCGATCGGCAAGCCGGGTGCGGCACTGGAGCAAGCTTTCCCCAAGTTCGCCGACGATCTGGCCTGGTGGACAGAAGCGGCAAAGCAGCAACGCGCAAGCCGGGCGCCTCCCTACTGATGCACTCCCGGGAGTCGGTGGATTCATCAAGCGAACCGTGGGGCCGACGATTACAGCGCGCCGGGTCGTTGGCCGGAAGCATCGTGCTTTCGCTGCTGGCCGGCTGTATGCCGCCGGCGGGTCTGCACAGGGCGCCCGTCCCAGCCCCGTCGCAGGCGCGTGTCACGATCGATGCCGCTCTGCCGGCTACGGTGCGGGACCGCGGCGCTTGGGAGCAGGACCTGTACGATGTCTTTCGGGCACTGAACATCGCGCCTACCGCCGAGCACGTCTGTGCCGTGATCGCAGTGGGCGAGCAGGAGTCGAACCTGAGGGTCGATCCGGTCGTCCCGGGGCTGGGGCAGCTTGCCTGGCGCGAGATCGACCAGGATGCCGCGCGGGCGGCCATCCCGGCCGTCGTGGTGCACGAGGTGCTCAAGCTCAAATCGCGTAACGGCATGACATATGCGCAACGCATCGATGCGGCGCGCACGGAAAAGCAGCTCAGTCAGATCTACGAGGATTTTACCGGCACCCTGCCGCTGGGGCGCGCGCTGTTTGCCAGCTGGAATCCGATTCGCACGCGCGGACCCATGCAGGTCAACGTGGCCTTCGCCCACAAGTATGAAGCGGTCAAGCCCTATCCCTATCCATTGACGCTGGGTCTGGATGATGAGCTCTTTACGCGCCGCGGCAGCCTGTACTTCGGTACGGCGCACCTGCTGGCGTACTCGCCGCCCTACGACAGCTATCTCTATCGCTTCGCCGACTACAACGCCGGGCAATATTCCAGCCGCAATGCGGCGTTTCAGCAGGCGCTGTCGGTAGTGGCCGGTGTGACTGTCGTGCCGGATGGTGCACTGGTCGTGCCGAATGCGCCGCTCTCGCAACCGAGTGCCACGGAGCGGGCGGCCCGCAGAATCGCACGCGCGTTGCGGCTCGATCAAAGTCAGATTCACTCCGCTCTCGTGCTCGATCGCGACGCCTCCTTTCAGGACACGCAGCTGTATCGCCGCGTATTCGAGCTTGCCGCACGAGCCAGTGGACACCGTCCACGCCGGGCGATCGTGCCGCACATCGATTTGCAGGGACCCAAACTGCACACGCGTCTGACCACGGCGTGGTACGCGCAGCGCGTAGAGGGCCGCTTCCAGCGCTGTCTGGCACGAACCGCTACGCGTACTCCCTGATCAGGCGTTCGGCAGCCGTGCGGGCTCCGCGACGCTCGATGCCATCGCTGGCGCCGTGACAACGGCGACGCTGGAAGTCGGCGGCGTCACTCCCGCGTTGATCACCCCGAATGAGGCACTGGTAATAGCTGCCGCCGCGAGCGCCATTGCGATGCGGCTGCAAGGGTTCCGCCTTTGGATCTTCATGACCGTAGCTCCGTGCTGACCTGTCTGCCTAACACGGTCAGGCGAGAAAGGTTGC
>JAICMB010000311.1 GCA_025929455.1 Bryobacteraceae bacterium
CGCGATCGGCGGCCTCGCGAGCAGCCAGAACATCAGCAATCAGAGCTTTCTTGCGACGGGAACCAACGCGCTGCTCGAACAAGCGATCACGGCGCCCGTTGCGGGCCGCCTGCAGCGGATCTTCGGCGTCAGCCATATCAAGATCGATCCGCAGTTGACCGACATCACGTCGGTGCCTCAGGCGCGCCTCACGCTCGAACAACAGATCTCGAAAGACGTGACGGTTACGTACATCACCAATCTCGCGCGTACGCAGGAGCAGATCCTCCGCCTCGAGTGGGACCTCACGCGCCGCTGGTCCGTAGTCGCCATCCGCGACGAGAACGGCCTCTTCGGCGTCGATTTTCAATACAGAAAGCGGTTCAAGTAGGGCGGCCAGTCTTGCTGGCTGCCCTCGGGTTCGCCTATGCGGGCGAAAGGACAGCCAGCGGAGACTGGCTGTCCCACTCACACTGCGCAAATGTCCATAGCCTGATAAAGCGAGGACAGCGCGTCGCGCCCCGGCGCGGGCGAATATTCGTGCGCGATATAGCCCGCAAATCCGGTATTCGCGATAGCATTCGCAACCACGCGATAGTTCAGTTCCTGAGTGTTATCGATCTCATGCCGCCCCGGATTGCCGCCCGTGTGAAAGTGCGCAATATACTGCATGTTGCTCGTGATGGTCCGCACGATATCGCCATCCATAATCTGCATGTGATAAATGTCGAACAGCAGTTTTACCCGCGGCGAGTCCACGTGCTTCATCAACTCGACGCCCCAGCTTGCGTGATCGCACATGTAGTCATGGTGGTCCACCTTGCTGTTGAGCAACTCGATGCAGATGTTCACGCCCTTCTCCTCGGCGTGCGCCTTGACGCGGTTCAAAAACAGCGCGCAATTATCCATGCCTTCTTCGTCAGACATGCCGCGGCGGCTGCCGGAGAACGTGATCAGGTTCGGCGCGCCCTCTTTCGCGCACAGGTCGATGCCTTCGCGCATCGACTTCTCAATCGCCGCGTGATTCTCTTTGCGGTTCAGCGCATCAGGGATGGTCCCGCCGAAGCCCGGCACCATGGTCGGAATGAGGCCGAACTCTTTGAGCAAGGGCCAGTCTTTCGGGCCGATAAGATCGTAGCCGTAACAGCCCAGCCGCGCCGCATCGCGCACGTTATCGCGCAACTCCCGTCCGCGCCCGAACACGCCGTTGGTAACGCACTGTTTCAGACGTCCGGCATGTTTGGCGGCGTTCTGCTGAGCGGAAGCGCTCGCGGCAAGGCCCACGGCAGTCAACGCGGGCAAGAGTTCACGTCTGGTCATTCGCCTATCTTACTCTGACAACAGATGGTCGAACACGAGTTAAGCGGCCGCGTCCTGCAGGTCAACATTTCGCGCGGGGGTGTGCCCAAGCGCGCGCGGCCTGAAGCCGAGCTTACACCGCTCGGTTTCACGGGCGACGTGCAGGCACATCCGGCATTCCATGGCGGGCCAAACAAAGCGGTGCTGCTGCTCGCATCGGAAGTTATCGACGACCTGCGCGTACGCGGATATCCGGTATTTTATGGCGCGCTCGGCGAGAACATCACGACCGCTGGCCTCGACCCGGCGCAGTTGCGATCGGGACAGCGGTACCGTCTTGGACAGGCAGTCATCGAGTTGACCACCATTCGCAAACCTTGCGCCACGCTGGATGTGTACGGGCCGGCGATTAAGGACGAGATCTACGGGCCCGAAGTGAAAGCGGGCGACACAGCCTCGCCGCGCTGGGCGCACAGCGGCTTCTACGCTTCCGTGGTGCGCACGGGCGCGGTGTGCCCGGACGATATAATCGCGTTGATCGGTCAGGCGGTCTAATGCAGCAGCGCGCAGTGGAGCGAGGCGGTTTCCGCGACCAGCACCGGGCGCGCCGTGACATCGAAAATCTTAGCCGTCGCGTAGATGCTTCGACGCTGGCGCAGATCGAAACGCGGCTGGCCGCCTTACCCGACCCGGACTTTGCGCTGCAGGCATTGCTCGCGTTTGAGCAGCGCCAGCCCGAAGCGTTCCACGCGTTGGTACGTTCGCGCGCGGAGCTCGACGAGCTGCTTGCGGTTTTCTCCTACAGCCGGTTCCTGACCGAAGAACTGATGCAGCATCCCGAGTGGCTACCCGCGCCCGCGGATCTGCAATCCCCGCTCGGTGATGACGAGTATCTCGCGCGATTGCGCGGGTTTCTCGGACCGGCAGAGGAGGCGCCCTCTGTCATCGATCTGGCGCGCTTTCGCAGGCAACAGATTCTGCGCGTGCTGATCCGCGATGTGCTCGGTTTCGCGGGGCTGGCGGAAGTAACCGAAGAGCTTTCGAACAGCGCGGACGCGATTCTGCAACTCGCCTACGAGCGGCTGCGGGCGATGCTCGTCGCGCGGTACGGCGTGCCGCATTACGCGGACGCGAGCGGCGAATCGCGCGAGTGCGGCATGGCCGTGATCGCACTTGGCAAGCTGGGCGGCCGCGAGCTGAACTACAGCTCCGATATCGATCTGATGTTCGTCTACACGGCCGCGGGCGAAACCGATGGACCGCAGCCGATTTCAAACAACGAGTTCTATAAAAAGCTGGCCAACGCTTACACGGGGCTGCTTTCCACGTATACCGCGGATGGCCTGTGTTACCGCGTCGATCTGCGCCTGCGGCCCGACGGAAGTTTAGGCGAAGTCTGCATGTCTCTCGACGGCGCGAAAAAGTATTACGAAACGCGCGCGCGCGACTGGGAACTGCAGATGATGATCAAGAGTCGCGTAGCCGCCGGCGACGCGGGCACCGGGCGCGCCCTGCTCGAGTTCGTCGAACCGCTGACATATTCGACGACCACGGACTTCTCCACGATTGAAGCGGTGTCCGCCACGCGCGAGCGCATCGGCGAGAAACTGAACCGGCGCAAAGCCGCCAATCCCGGTCTGAATATCAAGCTCGCGCCCGGCGGCATTCGCGATATCGAGTTTCTCGTGCAGTGCCTGCAGCGGCTGTATGGTGGACGCGTTCCCTGGGTGCGTCATGGCGGCACGCAGCTTGCGCTCGCGCGCTTGAGCGACAAGGATTTGCTCTCGCCGTCGGAGTTCGCGCGGCTCTCGTCGGCATACCGCTTCCTGCGCAATCTCGAACACCGCCTGCAATTCGCGGAGGACCGGCAAACGCACACGCTGCCTACCACCGCGGACGAACTCGATCTGCTCGCCCGCAAGATGCCGCGCGCGCAGTTCGACGATGAAGCCACCGGAGGCAAACTGCTGGAGACCTTGCACACGCACTTGGCGGCCGTGCGTGACATCTACGATCGCGTCGTTCACGCCAACCGCCCCGCCGCGTATGCGACGGCGGCAGTGCCGCCGGAGGAAACGCTACACGCATTAAAGGACGTCGATCCGCCGCTGCCCCCGCGCGGAAACGTCGCCCGCGCCTTGCAAGGCCTTGAGCGGCCGAAATTCGAGGCGTTGATCGCGCAGACGCCCCCACGGTTCGGCGCGCGCGCCCTCGAAACTTTTCTGGAGAAAGCCGCCGACGCGCCCGCCGCCCTCGATCTGCTCGAAGAGAATCCGGCCGCGGCGCGGTGCCTCCTCGACATTTTCGAACACAGCCCCTATTTCGCCGACGAACTCATCCGCACGCCGGGACTGGTGGCCGACATCGCGCAGGCCGCGCATGAGCCGTACACTGCATCCGCGGAGCGAGTCCAGGACGTCACAGAACTGCGGCGCTGGTACCGCCGCGAAATGTTCCGTCTTCTAACGGCGAGCGTCTGTCTGCGTGAGCCGGTGTTCGACACGTTACAGCGCATGTCGGACCTGGCGGAGGCAGGGGTCCGCGCTGCGTATCGTATTGCGGTCGAACAAACGCTTGCGGCGCATCCGCCGGTCGGCTCCTATGCCGCGCGCGATCAGCTCATGGTCATCGCGCTCGGCCGGCTCGGCATGCGAGAATTCGACCTCGGCTCCGATGCCGACCTCGTTTTCGTGTTGCCGGACGCGGACATGGGCCAGCAGCTTTTCTGGACGCACGTCGCGAACCGCGTGGTCGACGTGCTCAGCGCCTACACCGGCGCGGGCCTGCTCTTTTCCATCGACACACGCCTGCGTCCGAACGGCAGCGCCGGCGCAATCGTGCAGCCCGCCTCCGCGTACCACGACTATTTCGCGAAAAGCGCCGCCGCCTGGGAAGGGATTTCTTATATGAAAGCGCGCGCTGTGGCGGGCAATATCGAATCGGCTACCGCGTTCCTGAACGCCCTGCAGGAGGTCGACTGGCGCCGCTACGGGCAGAGCGGACGTTCGCGCAACGACCTGAAGCACATGCGCATGCGCCTCGAACGCGAGCAAGGCGCGAGCAATCCGCTGAAAGCGGGCGCCGGCGGTTTCTACGATATCGATTTTTCGCTTCTGTATCTACGGCTCAAGGGTGCCGGGTTGTTTTATACGGTGCTGAACACGCCCGCGCGCATCGACATCATCGAAAAAATGGGCCACCTGGAGCGCGCCGACGCCGAGTTTCTGCTGGATGCGGCGACGTTTTACCGCGCCATCGATCACGGCCTGCGCATCTACTCCGGCCACGCGGAAGGCAATTTGCCAACCTCCGATGCCCAGCTCGCGGCGTTAACGAGCCTGGTGCACAGGTGGGTTCCGGAGCGGCTCACGGCGCAACCGCTACCGGCGCAATTGGACCACATCCGCCATCGCACGAGAGAAATATTCGATCGCCTCTTCGACGCGGTCGCCTAAAGCGGCGTACTACAGAATCAGGTGAAGCGGCCGGTCTTGCCGGCTGCCGCGTGCGGCAGACGTCCACGTCTGCGCCGGACCTCCAGGTCCGGCTCTTCGGGAATAGTTGAGCTCGCAGCCTTAAAGCGGAAACACTTCTTCGCGCACCGGGTTGAAGCGGATCCGGCGCTTCTGCAAATACGCAAGCGTGCCCACATGCGACGCCTGCGCGCTGCGATGCCCGATGTACACGTCGCCGTTCGGCCGTTTCCGCG
>JAICMB010000522.1 GCA_025929455.1 Bryobacteraceae bacterium
GCTCGAAACTGACGTAGTGCCGGCCAAGGTAGCCCCACGCCGGCTTGCCGTCCGCCAGCATCAGAAACTCGGGCGTCTGGCTCACGTACCCTTGGCAGTCCCAGTTCGTTACGTGCGGGAAGCGTCCCCAACGGCCCATCGACCCGCCCCAATCGACCACCGCATAGATCAACTCGTTCTCTCCGTCCACCGTCGTCTGAAATACCGCTGTGTTGGGTCCCTGCTCCACGTTGCGCTCGTCTTTGTTATCCCAATCGGACATCAGCATCACGAGAATCTTCAGCCCGTTCATCTCGTGCGAGCCGCGAAACGGATTGTTATCCCAACCCCAGTTGTACTGATTCGAATACTTCACGGCGGCGTCGCGAAGCTGGAAACGCGCATTGCGAAAATTCCCTGTCGTTTCGTCCAGATCCGGCGTGTGCCGTTTCAGCTTTCTAACTCCGGACACCGCGCCTGCCGCCACAAAGTGCGTGGGCTCGACGAAATATCCCATCGCCCACGGCAGTCGGGAGGCAAATGTCTCTGAATGTATTTCGGAACCGAACTTCACGTCCCACACGCGCCCGTTGGCATCCTGTACGACGATCTTTGCCTTCGTGCCGAGCAGGTCTTCCTTCACGAACTGGAACGGCGGATGGGGCTCCCCCGCCGCGCCGCCCGCCCCCGCCGCCCAATCCTGCTGCTCCACAGCGCCCGGATCGTGCCACAACACTGCCTTCTGCGCGAACGCGCAACACGCGAAAAGAAAAAACGCGCCGCAACAAACCACGCGAGCGATCCGATGCACAATTCGAGTCTGCCATAGCTTTGTACCTCATAGGGACACATGGCAGACTGGTTGCATCACCACAGCAGGAGGCACTTGTATGCACAAGCGGTTAATAACGTATCTACTGGCGTTCATCATGCTGTTTGCACTCGGACCTCCCGCAACTCTGAATGCCGCTACACGCCGTCACCATCACCGCCACCACCGGCGTGTATCCAAAAAGAGAGCCCACCGCAAAACAATTAAGCGCGTCGGCATTGGCGCCGCGGGCGGCGCGGTGGTGGGAGCTTTGGCAGGAGGAGGGAAAGGTGCCGCGATCGGCGCCGCGGCAGGCGGTGGCGCGGGCTTCTTATACGACCGTCACAAAAAGCACGAAGCGCGGTAACACGCGGGCTACTTTTGCCGGCGCCGCGAGCCGGGCCCATCCCCGCGCGGCTCCGGTTGCAGTTGAATCACCGGTATTAGCGAGCTGCGGGCCTCCGGCGCTGCGGCCCGCGCGCGCGTCGCAAGCTCCTGGTTCAGCGTCGACACGAACTCTTCCACCTGCCGCTGCATCGCCGCCATCTTCTCGCGCATGTTGAGAATGATCTCCACGCCCGCGAGGTTCACGCCCAAGTCGCGCGTCAGCTTCAGAATCACTTCCAGCCGCTCCAGATCATCATCGGTATACAGCCGCGTGTTGCCGTCGCTGCGTGATGGCCGCAGCAGTCCCTCGCGCTCGTACAGCCGCAGCGTCTGCGGGTGAATCTGGTACTGCTCCGCCACCGCGGAAATCATATAAGCGGCTTTAGACTTGCTCTTGGGCATGCGTCACCTCAGGCGACCTGCGTCCACATCTCGCGTCGCGGGTCTTCCGTGTCCACTTCCGATAAGTGCCGCAACAGATCGCGCGTTCGCTCATCGCGTACGTCGGGCGTCTGCAAAACAATCTCGACAATCTCATCGCCGCGCCCGTTCTTGCGGCTGTTGAACACGCCGCGCTCGCGCATGCGGAACTTCTGTCCGTTTTTGGTCCCTTGCGGAATCTTCAGCAGCGCGCGCCCATCCACCGTCGGCACCTCGATTTTCGCTCCGAGTCCGGCCTCAGTCACAGTCACCGGCACCTGTATATCGATGTCATCGCCCTCGCGATGGAAGAACGGATGCTCTTCGACGCGCACCGTGATATATAGATCGCCCGCTGGTCCGCCTAGCATGCCGGCATTGCCTTTGCCGGCGACACGCAAGCGCTGTCCGGTCGAGACGCCCTGCGGAATGCGCACGTCCACCGTCTCCGTCTTCGGCACGCGTCCGTCGCCATTGCACACCGGGCACACGTTGCGCAGCCGGCCCGTGCCATCGCACCGCGGGCACGTCAGGCTGAACTTCATCGCGCCGGCCATTTGCGTTACCTGACCGGAGCCGTCGCATTCGGGGCAAACGTTGCTGCCGCCACCCGCGTTGCCGGTGCCGTGACAACGCTCGCAAACTTCCTGGCGCGTGATGCTCAGGCGCACCTGTGTGCCGCGCACCGCCTCCCAGAATCCGATGTTGAGCCCATACTCGAGATCGGAACCGCGCTCTGCCGATGGCGTGCGCGCGCGTCCGGCACGCCCGCGGAATATCTGTCCGAACAGGTCGCCGAAACCGCCGCCGGGCTCAGTTGTAGTGCCCGCGCCGCCGCGCGCGCCCCGCTGCGCATTCACGAAATCCGTGAAATCGAAGCCGCCAAAGCCCATGCCGGGCCCGCGCTCCGCTCCCGCTCCCCCGCCGCCGCCCGCCGCGCCCGGACCGCCCGGTGGTATGTGCTCCGAATAAAAGCCGTACTGATCGTAAACCTGGCGCTTCTTGGCGTCGCTCAGGATATCGTAGGCTTCCTGTACTTCCTTGAACTTCTCCTCGGCGGCCTTATCGCCGGGATTCAAATCGGGGTGATACTTTCGTGCGAGCTTACGGTACGCCTTGCGTATGTCGTCTTCTTTCGCATCTCGCGCGACAGCGAGAATCTGATCGTAGTCTTTGTTAGCTGCTGCCGGCATAAAGTGGGGCAGGCAGTCTTGCTGCCTGCCCATCCTCCCCTACCGCCGATTACTTCTTATCATCAACATCCACGAACTCCGCATCGACCACGTCATCCTTGGGTTTCTCCCCGCCCGCGGCCCCATCGCCGCCGGCAGCAGCGCCGCCCGTCGGACCACCACCCGCCGCGCCGCCCGCTTGACCGCCGCCCGAAGACGCACGGTACATGGCCTCGGCCAGCTTATGGCTGGCCGTCTCCAGCTTCGAAACTGCCTGGTTGATGCGGTCCACGCCGCCTTCCTGCATCGCGCGGCGTGTGTCTTCGAGAGCCGCCTCCACCGCCTTGCGATCGTCCGGGTTGACTTTGTCGCCATGCTCGCGCAGCATCTTCTCGATGTTGTAAACCATGGCATCCGCACGGTTGCGAGATTCGATTTCCTCGCGCTTCTTGCGGTCTTCGCCCGCGTGAGACTCGGCTTCCTTCGCCATCTTGTCCACTTCGTCCTTGCTCA
>JAICMB010000583.1 GCA_025929455.1 Bryobacteraceae bacterium
AATTGCCGGTATCCGAACTCGCCGGTATCGCGACGAAAATGTCGTTGTATTGCGCCTCAGTCGTGCTGCCCGCGAGCGCACCGTCGGCTCCCATGCCGCCCGCCAGGAACTGCGTGGTGTCGATAGGGTTTTGCATCTGGAAGATGCGGCTGGATGAAACCGCGTAGGTGCCCGATACGCTGAGCGGGCTGGACGCACTACCCTGCGAGTCCATCGAGGTCGCGGTGACCGTGTAGTTGCCGTTGCCATCGAAGTTGATGAGGCCCATGGCGCTACGCGCCCGCCCAATGCTGCCGTTGCTGTTGATGTTCGAAAACAGCACCAGGCGGAAGGCATACTGTCCCGTAAGTGAACTGGTGCCGCTGGTATCGAAATTCTGAGCGGAAGCTACGCCGCCCGGCAGGACCAAAACGAAAACGGCTGCGACAGCCGGAAGTACACGCCTCAAGCCAATGGAATGCAATGTTATCGCTCCTCTGGGATTTCGCATCCGCAAGGTGCGGACGCTCAAAAATACAGAAAAGTTGCACCTGCTCCGCCTGGATGGCGGTGTACTGCCGGACGATGGAGCGCTAGGACCGCGCTACTCGGTGTAGTGGAACGTGCCGACGAACGAACCGCGATTGCCGCCGAAATTCCAAATGGTGCCAAGGCCTTGGCCATCGAAATTGTTCGCGACCGTGAACGCAGGCATGGCGTGGTCCACTTTGGTCAGCGGCTGATACCAGACCTCTTCGTTATGGCAGATCTGATCGCCATCGCGAAGCGGACGCGTCTCGAGCTTGGCCATGTTCCCTGCGGTCATGACGGCTGTACGTGAGTGAACGTCGTTATTTTTCGCTGAAAACGCGATCGGCTGGTATTCCACCCGAACCACATCGGCGAGCAGTGCGCCGCCCATTTTTTGCGCGAAGCTCTTCAGTGCGAGGCGCTGTTCGGCATTAGCGCGGTTGTCGACGATGAGCACCGCTTTGGCGGGCAACGCCGATTCGTTCACGTCGCCGAGAGTGCCCGAAGCGTGCACTACACCCAGGACGGAGAGGCCGTCTACGGAAACGCCCTGCCAGGTGCCGTGATCGATTTTCCAGCCCATGACGGCCAGATCGCCGGTTAGGCCGACCTCCGAATTGGCGAAACAAGGTCCGGTATAAACGTCCGCGGTGCGCGCCTCAATGTACTCGCCGCGAACTTGGGTTGTGGTGGTGGAGGGTAAGCTGGCGCCGATGCCCGGCACAGCAAAACAAAGGGGTCCCAGTAACGCTACCGCCCATGTTTTCTTCATATATCCAAGGTATCACGCGGGAGTGTTTGCCCGGGCAGAAAACGCGTACTTGCGGGCGTTGAAATGGCCCGTTGGGGACGGCGTCCCATCTGCAGAGGTACGCATCCATGGACAACCAGCTTAGTAACCGCCGTGTGGCCATTGTGGTCGAGAACGGGTTTGAGCAGGTGGAGTTGACCGAGCCGCGCAAGGCACTGCAGGAGGCCGGCGCGCAGACGGAAATCGTCTCGCCTGTGAAGGGCAAGGTGAAGGGATGGCAGCACGATCACTGGGGCGACGAGTATCCGGTGGACCGCGACGTGAGCCAGGCCAATCCGGACGACTACGATGCTCTGCTGCTGCCGGGCGGCGTCATGAATCCTGACAAGCTGCGGCGGAATGAAGCGGTGTTGAACTTCGTACGCGCATTTTTCGATGCGGGCAAGCCCGTCGCGGCCATCTGCCACGGGCCGTGGACACTTATTGACGCGGGCGTTGTCGAAGGGCGGCGGGTCACATCCTGGCCGTCGCTGCAGATGGACCTGAAGAACGCCGGCGCGGACTGGGTGGATGAAGAATGCGTGGTGGACAGCGGACTCGTGACCAGCCGCAAGCCCGCCGACATTCCGGCGTTCAATCGTAAGATGATCGAAGAATTCGCCGAAGGTCCGCAGGGCGGGCAGGTGGAAGGCGGCACCGGCGGCACGCGCATTCATGTGCCGCCGCTGGAGGCGGAAACCGTTCCGCGGGATTGATACCGTCCGCTTAGCCTTGCGCGGCGCCGGCCTGACCCTCGTCGGCCGACGGTCCATAGAGAGCCGGGACCGGAACATCGTTCAGGCGCAGGTAGACCGTGAGTTGGCCGCGGTGGTGAATGATATGGTTCAGGATCATGGCGCGCAGGGCTGCGACTCGCGGCAAGCTGAACATCACCTCGCTACCGCGTTTGAGCGACCACGGGACCATCAGGTCAGCATCCGTCGCCTTTGCGAGGGCGGCTCGCAACTTCGCGCTGTTCTCGTCAAATTTAGCGAGTAGACCTTCGCGCGAGGTCATCGTGAACGGCTGGTAGGGCACGCTGGCCATATCGAATTCGGGTGTTTCCATCGTGACGGCGCCCCAGCCGGCCAGCTCGGCCAGATGCCCGGCGAGGTAGCCGAGCGCCATGGACTTCGGGTGCGGTTTCCAATCGGACTTTCCTTCCGGCACGCGTTCGAGCGCCCGGCGCGTGCTCTGAAGCTCGTGATCGAATTCAGCTAATAGTGCATCGTTGAGTGGCATGTGAGCAGACCCTCCTCGCGCCATCGTAGCGCGGCTCGTCAGGGCGCGAGGATGATGATTGCGCGTGTCGAACTGCCGGGGTTGGCAACGCTCGTTGCGGTTGCGAACGCCAGTTGCAGATAGGGCACCTGCGCGGGCGCCGTGTACTTGCCCGTCGCGTCGATCGAGCCCAGGCCGCTGTTGGTCCAGGTAACCGAGGTCTCCGACACGCCCGTTACGCTGGCCGTAAACTGCGCGGTGCCTCCGGAATGTACGACCATCCAGGCCGGCGCTACGGTGACCAGAACACCCGCGCTAAGCGTAATTACAGCGCTCGCCGATTTCGAGGGGTCGGCGACGCTGGTCGCGGTGAGCGTTACTGTCTGCGGCGCAGAAATCGTCGACGGCGCGGTGTAGAAGCCGGTTACGGCATCAAACGCGCCCGCCGCCGGAGTAAGCGTCCATG
>JAICMB010000697.1 GCA_025929455.1 Bryobacteraceae bacterium
ATTCGCTATGACCTGGTGATGCTGCGGGCGGATGGGCAGCGCGAAGAACGCGTCGGTTCCTGGGACACACAGTGGCGGCGGGAATCGCAGGGCTGGATCGCTCAGCGCTGGCTGGCCAAAAGCGAAACCGTGGCCGCCATGCAGCAACCCGTGTTTATCGACGTCACCAGGCAGGCGCTCGGCGAGACAGAATCGTGGAAAGCCCAGATGCTGCTCGGCGCCGACCACTGGCGGACTGTTCTCGACGGTGCGATTGGGCTGGATGTGTACTGCAATAACGGCGTGTCGGCCGGTGACTACGACGGCGACGGCTTTGATGACCTGTATGTCTGCCAGCCTGCGGGATTGCCGAACCGGCTTTACCGGAATCGGGGCGACGGCACGTTTGAGGATGTGACCGCGAAAAGCGGAGTCGGCGTGCTGGACAACACGGCGTGTGCGCTCTTCGCCGACTTCGATAACCGCGGGCTGCAGGATCTGCTGGTTGTGTGCGGAACCGGGCCGCTGCTGTTCGTCAATCAGGGCAATGGAACCTTTGCGCTGAAGCGCGATGCATTCCGCTTTGCCCGCGCCGCTGAGGGCACGTTCACGCATGCCGCGGCTGCGGATTACGACGGTGACGGGCGGCTCGATGTATACCTCTGCACGTATCAGTACTATCTGGGCCTGGACCAGTATCACTACCCCGTTCCCTACTACGACGCGCGCAACGGACCACCGAACTGCCTGTTTCACAACGAGGGCGGTCATGCCTTTCTGGAAGTCACGGAAAAGGTCGGGCTGAGCGTGCAAAACAACCGGTACAGCTTTGCCTGCGCCTGGGGACAGACAAGGCCGGGCGGGCGTCCGGATCTCTTCGTTGCCAACGACTTTGGGAGTAGTCAGCTTTATCGCAACAACGGGGACGGCACGTTCACGGATGTGTCGAAGGAGGCTCATGTCGATGAGGTCGGGGCCGGCATGAGTTGTTGCTGGTGCGACTTCGACAACGATGGCCGCCAAGATGTGTACGTGCCGAGCATGTGGGAAGCCGCCGGACAGCGCGTCGCCGAGCAAAAGCAGTTTCATGCGGATGCTCCCCAGAGAGTCCGCGCCTTATATCGCCGGCATGCGCGGGGCAACGCCCTCTATCGCAATCGGGGCGACGGGACGTTCGAGAACGTTGGGCCAGCCGCCGGAGTGGAGATGGGACGCTGGTCGTGGTCCTCCGATTTCTGGGATTTTGATCACGATGGATTCGCCGATCTGTACGTGTCGAACGGATATGTTTCCGGGACCGACCGCAGGGATCTGGCGAGCTTTTTTTGGCGACAGGTGGTGGCGCAATCGCCGGAGGACGCGAAAGCGTCGACCGCATACGAACGAGCATGGAATGCAATTAACGAGTTGATCCGCTCCGACCACACCTGGCACGGTTATGCGCGGAACGTGATGTTCGCGAACAACGGAGACGGCACATTCGCGGAGATTTCAGGGCCGGCAGGTCTGGATTTTCCCGATGATTGCCGTAGTTTTGCGCTGGCCGATGTAGATCATGATGGACGGCTGGAGATTGTGCTCAAGAGCCGGAACGCCCCGCAGATCCGCATTCTGCGGAACGCGATGCCGCAGATCGGCGATGCGGTCTGCATCCGGCTCCGCGGCCGGACGGGCAACCGCGACGCAATTGGAGCTGCAGTGACCGTGGAGTGCGGTGCGCTGCGACAAACGCGGTTTCTGCAGGCGGGCTCAGGATTTTTGGCGCAGCACAGCAAAGAGCTGTTCTTCGGCCTGGGAGAGACACAGGGCACTGCGCGGGCAACGGTTCATTGGCCCGGGGGCGCCGAGCAACGATTCGACAATTTGCTCCGGAATCATCGGATCGAGATTACCGAGGGTTCGGCTGCATTTTCAGCTGCGGCCTTTGCGACGCCGGCGCGAGAATGGCAGGTCGCCGGAAGCTACACTGTGCCGGAGCAACTGCCTTCGAGCGCAGAGACGTGGCTGATCGAACCGCTGCAGGCTCCGGAATTCTCCCTCCCTGATCTCGATGGTAAAGTGCGCGCGCTCAGTTCGTTTAAAGGAAAGCCGTTGTTGATCGTGTTCTGGTCGGGGGAATCGGCAACTTCGCTCCAGCTACTCAGCGATCTGCAGCGGCACGCTCCGAAACTCGCCGCGAGTGGCGTGGCGCTGCTCGGCGTGAACGTCGATCCTCCGGAATCGGCAGCGCAAGCACGCGAGGTGGCGCAACAAAAGCGGCTCAATTTTCCTGTGGTGCTCGCGACTGAGCAGGTGGCGGGCGTCTACAACCTGGTATACCGGCACTTGTTTGACCGGCGCCGCGACATGCCGCTGCCCACGTCCTTCCTGATCGACAGCGAAGGAAACA
>JAICMB010000823.1 GCA_025929455.1 Bryobacteraceae bacterium
CTGCTCTACACCACGCTGCGCGAGCACGAGCCCGAGCATCCGCTGGTCCGCGAAACCGTTCGCGAAGTCCTCGAAGACGAGTGCGACTCGCAGCGCGCCGCCGCCGAAGCAGCCCGTATTTTCGCTGCGCCGTGGGAAGTATTTCAGCTCGCGCGGCCGTCGCCATTTGCGCTGCCGTTGTTCACCGCGTTCAATCGCGAAACCCTCCTCGCGCAAGATCCGGACCGCGCCATCGAAGAACTCGCCGCCGAACTGTACGACGAGTGGGCGGAGTGACGTGGGGCAGGCGTCCACGCCTGCGGTGGGTCTCCAGACCCGCCTCTGCCTCGACAGCACCTGCCGCTTATCGTTTCTCCGCGTCGAACGTATACCGAATCACCCAGTGAATGTCCTTGCCGGGCTCAATATGCAGATGTATATACGGCTCCGCGCATGCCACCGTCCGGATGGACCAGAAGTACAGGCGCGTTAGCGGCCGGTCGCCCTGAAACCGCACGCCCGCGTGCGATCCGGCATACTCCAGATGAATGTCGTAATCGCGCGCGCTGGCGCCGAACCCCGTCAGATCCCCCGCCACGCTCTGCCCTTTTTGAAGCTCGCGCGTGTACACCAGCTTGCGCCCGTCAAACTGCGCGGCCTCGCCCAGCGGCTTCACTGGCTTCACATCGAACCCGAACGTAAACGACACTTGCGGCCCGACGACCTCATTGTCGATGACCCAGAAATTATGGTCGTACTGGTCAGTGTCGATCGGCAGCTTACCGATGTTGCGCAGCGTGTGCTCCAGGACCAGTTGCGGCTTGCCGTGCTCCAGCCGTACGGTCTTTTGATAAACGTACGAGTAGCCCGTACCCGTGCGCAGCGTCTGCTCAAACTCAACGCGATCGTCCATCGGGCGCACTGTCCATTTGCCGGGGTTCACGATGTCGTAGGTCTTGAACCGCTGATACGTTTTCTCGTCCTTGGGCCGCAGCACCTCGCCCACGCCGATGCGAATGAACGTGCCGCCCGGTTTGCCCGCAACCTGTTCATACCCGAGCGCGGTATCGCCGCTCAGAAACTCCTCCGCCGGCCCCGTCACCGCATCGTGAATTTTCGGGTCGTGCCGCTCGTACCACTTGTACGTAAACTGGTGGCCGCGGTACGTCAGCGAATAGATGATTCCGGACCAGTCGAAGCGCGTGCCGCGATAGGAGCCGAGCTCAAAATTGGGCAGGTACAGCTTGGCCTCGATCTCGCCGTTAGTGATGGTCGCGTTGGGAAAATCAGCGGCGGCTGCGGTCGCGGCAAGCAGGGCCAAGATGCTCAAACGCATGTCACAATGGTACTTCCGTCCAATGTTTCAGCGTGTTTTTCGGGCGCGCGCGGCACAGCGGTAAACGATGCGCGAGTTTCAAAACATCCTGGTCCGCGCCACCAACTGGGTGGGCGACGCGGTCATGTCCATCCCGGCGCTCCGGGCCCTGCGCGCGCGGTATCCGGGCGCGCGAATGACGCTTCTAGCGAAGCCCTGGGTCGCCGACATCTACCGCCGCGAGCCGTTCGCCGACGCTGTCCTTATATATGGCGGCAACCGCCGGCAAACCGCCGCGATGCTGCGCGAGCGCCGCTTCGACTGCGCCATCCTGCTTC
>JAICMB010000042.1 GCA_025929455.1 Bryobacteraceae bacterium
GAACGGCTTCAAGGCCGTCGTCGACATCGACCTCGTCGGGACGTTCCACGCGTGCCGCGCCGCGTTCCCGCACCTGACGAAGCCCGGCGCCTCCGTGATCGCGATCAGCGCGACGCAATCGTTCACGCCCGCGATGATGCAAGCGCACGTCTGCGCCGCGAAGGCCGGCATCGAGCTGCTCGTGAAGACGCTCGCGCTCGAGTGGGGCGCCGCAGGCATTCGCGCCAACTGCATTACTCCCGGTCCGACCGCCGAAACAGAAGGCATGCGCCGCCTGGCCCCAACGCCCGAAATTCGCGCGCGCATCGAGAACGCCATCCCGCTACGACGCTACGGCACAAAAGACGAACTGGCCGATCTCGCGCTGTTCCTCTGCTCCAGCGCCGCTTCCTACATCACCGGAGCGGTGTTCCCGTGCGATGGCGGTTCATCCCTCGTATCCATGTCCCTCGGCGATGTCTAGCGTGCCCCAAAGCCGGCAAGCCTCGAATACCTCCAGCCTGATCCGGCAGCTTGGTATTGCCAGCGCTACGGCACTGGTTGTTTCGAACATGGTCGGCACCGGCATCTTTACGACCACGGGCTTTCTCGCCGGACAACTCGGCGCTGCGAATCTCATCCTGATCATCTGGGCCGTCGGCGCGGTCTGCGCGCTCGCAGGCGCGTTCGCGTTGTCTGAGCTCGGCGTCAACTTTCCGAGCTCGGGCGGCGAGTACGTGTACCTAACCGAAGCCTACGGTCCCACCTGGGGATTCATGAGCGGCTGGACCTCATTTTTCGCCGGCTTCTCCGCGCCCATCGCCGCGGCCGCCCTCGCGTTCAGCGACTATCTCGGCCACTTCTATCCCGCGCTGCGACAGGAGAACGCGCCCGTCGTCCTCGGCGGCATCCGCATCGGCGGCGCGCAGTTCGCCGCATCCGGCCTCATTCTCGTCTTCACGCTGTTGAACTGCCTCGGCGTGCGCCGCACCGCGCGCGTGCAGAACGTGCTCACAGCCGCTAAGATCGCGATCATCGCCGCGTTCATTGCCGCCGGCCTCGCGTTCGGCGCGGGAGACTGGCGCCATTTTTCCGAACCCGCCGTGCGCACCACTTCCATGCCACTGTGGTCGCAGTTCGTCATAAGCCTGTACTACATTTATTTCTCGTACAGCGGCTGGAACGCGGCCACATATATCGCAGAAGAACTGAAATCGCCCGCGCGCACGCTGCCCGCCTCGCTCGCAATCGGTACAGGCTTAGTGGCCGCGCTCTTCATCGCCCTGAACATTGTGTTCATTTACGCGATGCCGCTCGAAGCCATGAAGGACCGCGTGGCCATCGGCGCGCTGACGTCCTCCGCGCTGTTCGGTCCAGCAATCGCCGGATTTTTCAGCGCCGGCATGGCGCTTTCCCTTACGGCCACGGTCAATGCTTTCATCACGGTCGGCCCGCGCGTGTACTACGCCATGGCGCGCAACGGCGCGTTCTTCGCATCGGCAGCTAAGGTTGACCGGCGCTGGCACACTCCGGTTGTCGCGATCCTCGCCCAAGGCCTCTGCGCCGTGCTCATGACCATGAGCCCATTCCTTGAATTGTTGCTCTATATCGGCGTGTGCTTGAACTTTTTTATGGTGCTGGCGGTCGGCTCGCTGTTCATCTTCCGCCGCCGCCCGGGCTGGCGCAAACTGCGCGTGGTGAGCTTCGGCTACCCCGCCATCCCAGCGTTCTTCGTCATCGTGGGAATCTGGATGACAATCCTCGGCTTGACCTTCCGCCCGGTCGTCTCCGGCATTGCCATCGCCACCATTGCCGCCGGCGCCCTCGTGTATCACGGCCGCCGCCGCCGCGCGTAAGGGTTACTCGCTCCTGCCCCGCGCGTCTTCCAGCACTCGCCGTGCACGCGCCGGATTGAAAACACCGCACGAACAAAAGCGCTGCAGATATGTCGCCGCCTGCTCCGGCGTGCGCCGTCCCTCGCGCACCCAGTCGATCATCTTCTTCGCGAGCGACGCGCTCACCATGCCATGCCCGCACATCGTCGAGAGCGTCAGCACCTGCGCGTTCGGCAGATGCTCCGTCGCGCCTTCGAAACCAAGCGAGTACCCCACGCTATGCCGCGGCAGCCCCGCCGTGAAGCAGCACTGTTCCGCTCCCTCGATCGACGTCGAAATATTGACGCTGAGCCCCAGGTCCTCTTCCTTCACGCGTTTGACGAAATCTTCCGCCGCGATGCGATTGTCGAACACCGCGGCGGCCGTCGTGGTGGTGTTTAATCCATCGATGACAGCCTGTAAGTCCGGCTTCGTGTCGCGGTTCCAATGCGCCAGCGGCACCATGTTGCGGCACGGGCGCAGCGCCCCGCCGTGCCGCGCATCGCCCAGGTTCACGGGATGAAACGGCAGCGCCAATTCCAGAAAGCGCTTCAGCTTCGGAACCGCGTTCTGCTCGTTTCGCCCGCGGCTCGCGATCGCAAAGACGATGAAGTCGTCGTGAAAACTTTCCGCATCGCCAAACCGGTGCAGCGTGTTGGTCATGCCGTCACCGCCTCGCGCTCCTGCGGCGCGGGCTGGTTGGTGATGCGGCCCAGCCCGATGTTCGTTTTCGCGCGTTCCAGTTTGTATCCCAGCCGCTCCAGAATCGGCGCGACCACGGGATCTTCGCCCGTCTCATCGCAGCGCGTGCCCACGCCGATTGCAATGACGGTGCCGATCTGCTTCTCCACATCCCACACCAAGCGCACGATCTCTTCGGTACGCTCCACCGGAGCTTTGATCTCCACAATTGCCGACAGCACCTTCTCTTCGAGAATGTCTTCGCGCAGCGTACCGGTGGCAATGTCCGTCATCAGCGACGTGACCGGGTTCTTCCTCTCGAAGCTCACACGCGCCTTCGCCAGCGCCCAGCACATCTTCTGTATGTCACGGAACCACACGCCCACGCCCGGGCGCCCGAACTCGATCGTGAACCCGACCTCGCCCACCTGCACGCGGCCGCTCACGTCGTTCGTTTTCACTTCTTCGGTGCCGCGCCCCTCGACGCCCGTCGACTCGTGCGGCACGCGCGGATCGGAAAACGCGCGCCGTACGATGCGCGGCCAATGCAGCTCGTCGGGCTCGAACGCCGCCGTCGGGCACACATCCGGCTCCGGATCGAAACGTATGCGCAGCGCCTGCAGCCCGCGCCGGATGACCCGCACCATGGACGGGTTCAGGTGCTCCTGGCTCATGCCGTTGAAGCACGCGTAGCACTCCACGCATTCGTCGCGGTTAATCGTCGCGCGATGCTTGGCCGGGTCGATATAAATTGCCCCCATGGGGCACACGTAGGTGCAGTTGCCGCACGCTACGCATTTGTCGGGATTGATGGTCATGGAACGCGCTCCGATGATGAGGCGCTCGCCGCGGCTCGCGGCGCGGCTGGCTCTACAACACTTTCGGGGAATATCCGCCGGCTGGCATCGACGCGGGAGAACAGCGCAGCGCCCGCGACGCACAGCGCCGCCGCCACCAGAAAGGGTACGTTCCACCCCTGGGCATGCACTAGATACGCGAGCACGGCCGGCGAAATAGCGCCTCCTATGTTACCGCACATGTTCATGACGCTCGACACGGATCCGGCGTAATCGCCGCCGATGTCCAGCGGCACCGCCCACGCCGGCCCCACGGTCAATTCCAGCCCGAAAACGGCCACGCAGGTGAACGCCACGCACGCCTCAGCGCCCTGCGCCAGGGTGGCAGGGACGATCGCGCCGGCGGCAACCAAGAACCCCGCAACCGCGATCCAGCGGCGCGCGGCCGCGATGCCGCGCCCCCGTTTCACCATCGCATCGGAGATGACGCCGCCTAGAAAATCGCCCGCCGTGCCGGCCAGCAACGGCAAGCTCGCATACAGACCCATCTCCGCCAGTGTCATGCCGCGCCGCTCTTTTAGATAGGAAGGGAACCAGTCGAGATAAACCGAAATGCAGTAGGCGTAGCAGAAGTACATCGCCGACAGCGTCCACAACGTGCGGCTCGAAAAGATGCGGCGCCAGGGGATTTCGCGCGTGATTGCGGTGCGCGTGCCGAGCGCCTCGTCAATGATTCGTAGTTCCTTGGCTTGCACGCGCGCGTGCTGGTGCGGCGTGTCGCGGTAATACCAGAACCATGCCGCCGACCAGGCCAGCCCCAACGAGCCGAACGCAAAGAAGGGCGCGCGCCATCCCCACAGCGCAATCAGCGCGACGACCAGCGGTGGCGTGAACGCCGCGCCGAGGCGCGACCCGGCGTGGGTAATGCCTTGCGCGAAGCCGCGCTCGGACGGCAGCATCCATCGCGACAGCGACCGTGTCGCAATCGGAAACGCGCCGGCTTCCCCGACGCCGAACAAAAACCGGCACACCAGCATCGATCCCGCACTCCACGCCAGCGCGGTCGCGGACGTGAACGCGCTCCACCACGTCACGATGAGCGTGAGCGCACGACGCGGTCCCAGGCGATCGCCCAGCCATCCGCCCGGAATCTGAAACAGCGCATAGCCCCAGCGGAACGCGGCGAGAATCCAGCCCATCGCGATCAGCGAGATCCCGAATTCCTTACGAATCGACGGCACCGCCGACGCGATCACAACGCGGTCCATGTACGTGATGGTGTACGCCGCGACCGTCAGCGCGAGAACGACATGCCGTACCCGCATCGCCATGCTCGTATGAGTATACGTGGACCGCGGCCGCCGGCATCCCCGCCTGCTGCGGGGCCTGGGGGCGTGGGGCAGGTTGTCAACCTGCGGCCGATTGTCAATCGGCCTCGTCCGCCGCCGCACGATCGCGTCGTCGTCAATGCGATCTACACCCATACAGAACATTCATCCGCCGATGTTGTAGCATTCTACATAGGGTGCTATAGTCGACCCAGGAGCACCCCGCATGCTCGAAATCCAATCCCTCAGCAAACGTTACGGCGCCACACTTGCCCTCAACGCCGTCTCCTTCACCATTCGCCCCGGTGAGATCCTCGGCTACCTCGGCCCCAACGGCTCGGGTAAAAGCACCACCGTCCGTATGCTCACCGGCCTTATGGAGCCCACCTCCGGCGACGTCTTCTACAACGGCCAGAGCATCCGCCGCGACCTCGCCGGCTACAAGCGCCTCCTCGGTTACGTCCCCGAAGAAGCCAACCTCTACCCATACCTCTCCGGCCTCGAGTATCTACACCTCATCGCCGGGCTGCGCGGCATGGAGCGGGCCGAAGCGGACCGCAAAACCACGGCACTGCTGCGTCTGTTCGGTCTATGGCCGCACCGCTTCACGCCGCTCGTTTCTTATTCCAAAGGCATGCGGCAGAAGATCCTCATTCTCGCGGCGTTACTGCACGACCCGCAGGTTCTCATCTTCGACGAGCCGCTCTCCGGGCTCGATATCACCGCCGCCGGCGTCTTCCGGCATCTGCTCTCGGTGATGGCCGCACAGGGCAGAATTATCCTCTATTGCTCGCATGTGCTCGAGGTCGTCGAACAGGTGTGCACGCACGTCATCATCCTGGATAAAGGCGTGCGCGTCGCCTACGGCACCGTTGGCGAAGTGCGTTCGCTCATCGCGCGCAAATCGCTGCAGGAATCCTTCGCCGAGCTCGTGCAAGGCCCTGATACCCTGCAAATCGCCCGCGAAATGGCTGCTGTCGTGGGGGCTGCATGAGCGCCGCCTCCGCCGTACTCCATCGTCACATCGACGCGCGCCTCGCCCCCGTGCTGCGCCGCCCCGCCGTACTGCTCTTCGCCCATTTTTTCCGCCGCTTCTTCGATTCAGATCTGGTTGCGGGAGAAGGCGACAACACGCTCGGCATCGGCGGCGTTTTCGCGCTGCTCGCCGTGCCCGGCCTGCTCATCCCGCTTTTTCTGTTCGACAAGTATTCCACTCTGCGCTGGTATTTCCTGCACCGCAAAGTCGACCCCTGGGCGCAGGCCGTTCCCGACATGTACCTCTTCGTGAACCTCGCGATGGTGCTGGCGGGCATGCTCGCCGTGCTCAAGTGGGACTCGCTGTTTCCGGACCGCCGCGATATCGCCAATCTCGGCGCCCTCCCGATCGGCGCCACGCGCGTGCTCTACACAAAAGCGGCCGCGTTAGGAGTGTTCGTGTTCGCGGTCGTCCTCGATGCGAACGCCGCTCCGACCATCCTGTTTCCCGGCGTGGTCCTCTCGGCGCACCCCGACATGCACGGTGCCGGCTCCCTATTTCTGTCGCAGGCCGTCGCAGTCCTGTCTGGTTCTTTATTCACCTTCTGCGCGTTCGCCGCCATTATCGGTTGCCTCATGGTTGTCGTTCCGCAATCAGGGTTCCGCACCGTCTCACGCTACGCGCGCGTGCTGTCGATGGCGCTACTGTTTGGCGCGCTGTGCACCACCACGGCCGTCCAACCGCAACTCGCCCGCATGCGGCCGGATTCGATGCTGCGCTTCATGCCGGCGGTGTGGTTTGCCGGCCTCGATCACGCCTGGGTTGGCAAGGGAGGTGCGCCGGTGCTGGCCGCAACAGGAGACTGGGCTCTGCCCGCCCTGGCAATTGCCGCTGCGCTGGCCGTTGTTTCCTATGTAGTGGCCTACAGGTGGTTCTATCTGCGCATCCCCGAGAACCCCGATGTTCCACGTTCCGCGGCTGGCCTGCTGGGTCGGCGCTTTTGGTCTGCTATTGGTAACGTGTTGTCCGGCCCGCCCGCCGAGCGTGCCGCCGTCCGGTTCGCGCTCGCCACCCTGTCGCGCAGCGAACGGCACTGGATGGCGATGGGCGCGATGCTCAGCTTTGGAATAACGGTAGCTGCCGGAGCCGCCGCGGCCGCGCGAATCCACGCGAACGGACCCGATGCCATCGCGCTCTCGATTCCCTTGATCGTGGTCTTCTTCGTCGTAGCCGGCCTGCGCTACGTCTTCGACATGGCCGCGGAACTCCGCGCCAACTGGGCATTTCAAATAGCCGCGCCGCCCACTACGCAAACCGCCGCCACGGTCTGCCGCATCATTATGCTGTTATCGCTTGCCCCCGTGCTGCTGGCGACCCTCGCCGTCAGCGCTTTTTTATTCGGAATCGCGCTCGCGCTGGAACACACCGCCTTCGTCGCACTCGCCTCCGTAAGCCTCGTCGAAATCGCGCTCCTGTGCTATCGCAAAATCCCGTTCACCTGTGCCAAAGCACCCGGCAAACACAACGCCGCCGCGCCCTTCGCCGTATTCTTCATCGGCTTCTTTCTGTTCTCCTACAACCTCGCCGATCTCGAGCGCTGGCTGCTGGACAATCCTGTACGATTCGCGGCCGGCCTCTGCGCGCTCGCCGCCCTGTGGCTCTGGCTCCGTCGCTACGCCCACGCGCAGCTTGCGGAAGCCGGACCCGTCGAGTACGAAGAAGAGATCGAGCCCGCCATACGCACGCTCGGGCTTGGGTAATTCTTAGGAGCGCTACCGCCGCCCATCTGCAAAATCCGCACCGCCATTTCCTTCCAACACACCTCTCCCACTGCTCACAATTCGCAATGTCCGCGCCTCGACAGCGCATGATGCGTTTCCCGGTTCCAGACTGAAAACATTCAGGCAAGCGGACCGGCGCCCGCGGATGGCCGTTTTACGCCGAGGCTTCTCTGGTCAGGGGGTCCCGTCGGGTGAGCGCGCGAACAGCGGGAGAGCTTCGATTGCCGCGGCCACCGCTCGTCGGTCTGCACCCGCAGACTACAGCGAAGCCGCGCGCGCTGCCTGTTATTGAACCGTTGGCGGCGTAGCCTCCCCGGCCTTGCCCTGCGGAGGGTCCAGCCGCGCCATCAGCGCCCGATGCTCGGCAATCGTCTTTTCCAGCTTCTGGCCGAAGCTGAGAATCTTAGAGAATGCCTTTGCGGAATAGAGTTTGCGCAGTTCGGCGTCGGGTAGGTCCGGCGGTTGCTCGTCAGTCAGCATTCGCCACGCCGTACGCACGTCCATACGGGCGATTGTGCCACACGCACCGGAGACTTATTGGATGCTTGCCTGCAACGCATCGGCGGCCGGCTGGATGGCTCTGCTCGATTTGTCATCCTTGAGCCGTGCACTGCGGCTAACTTGACAACCGCCGAAGTGACCGCCATCGGCCGCGAACCCGCCTCCCACAATGCCGCGGCAATCTGCGTCGGCTCGGCGGGCGTCATTCCGCCAGCCGCCGCAAATGCGCGTCGCGCGCAGCCGGCGAAGCATCCTCAATCAAGCGCGACCTACTCGAGCGCGATACTCTCGACCGTAATTACGTCGCCGTCCGCGGTCCCGGTAACCTTCGCCTTCAGATCCTTATCCTTCGAGGACTTCTTCAGTGCGGCGAGCGCCTTAGCGTTTCCCTGCTCGTCGAATTTCAGAAATTTGCCATCCGCGGTTACGAGCGCGAAACCGCTCTTGGCGCAATCGAGCGCGCACTCCCGCGTGTGGCTGGCCAGATCCCGGCCCTTGCACATAACGTCGACTACCGTCCCAGACCACGTCTCGGCAAACCCGCAGACGCAAAACACCGACGCTGCCACGATAAGCTTCTTCATACGCTTTATTCTGGCACGAAGGCTTCCGAACTCACGATTTCCCAGCGCGGTCGCCATACTCCCAGCCATAAGGTACGCCGGTGTCGCCGAGAATGAACCGAACCAGGTCGGCGAAGCCAGCCTCGGAGCGAACATCGTTCGATAGGATAACGGCGCAACGTTGACTGGCCTCAATGCAAACCATGGTATTTGCGGTTTGACCATCATGGCCGCCCTTATAAAACCCATGGCCTTGCGGACCGTCGAAGACTACGACACCGAGGCCGGCGTACAAGTCGCTACGCTGCTGAGTTGCCGGTGCATCAGGCGCGAAAATCGGGAACTGATGGGCCGTTGTGATATGCAATTGCCGCTTCGTCATCTCGGCGCGCGAGGCCGCGCTGAGGCCGTCGCCGCGGACCAGGGCGGCAGCGAATTTCGCTATGTCGGAAATCGTCGTGTCCATTGAGCCTGCCGCGCGGACCTTGCTGCGCTGGTCATGTTCCTGCACCTGCCCCTTATCGTTCCAGCCGTCGGCGAGATTCGCCGCGAAATCATTCCGCCACACCAGGCTGGTGCGCGTCATTCCCAGCCGCTTGAAGTTGGCGTTGGTCAGATCGCCCACATCGAGTCCGAGTCCCTGCGCTGTCCGGCCGTGTTCGATGACGAACTGCAACAAAATTATGCCTTCACCGGAGTAGCTGTAGCGCGTGCCCGGTTCGAAATGGATGTGGAGCTTCTGGTCGGGCTCGATGAACCAGAAATTGCTGAAGCCCGTCGAATGGGTCAGGCACATACGCGGTGTGATCTTTTCCCACCGCGAATCGCCGGCCAAATCTTTATATGGCCCGTGCTTGTCCGGGAAAACCGGATCGGGCCCATAGCTCGGCAGCGGCTCATCGAGATCATCCTTGATCGGTACATCGAGCTTGAGTTTGCCTTGATCGACCAGTTGCATCACCGTGTATGCGAACACCGTTTTGGTGAGCGACGCGCCGTACATGATGGTGTTCGTGGTCAGCGGATCTCCTTTGGCGTCACGGACGCCGTAGGCGTGGACATAACCAACCTTGCCGTGATCGATAACCGCAACGGCCATGCCCTTGGCATGAGTCCGAGTCATGATTTTACGCACTTCGGCGTCGATGGCTGTGCCGCTCGGTATGGTCTGCGCGACAGCGGCGATGAGAAGACATGAGGCAGGAATAAGCACCGCGAAAAGCCGAAGAAGCATCCGAGTCGTTTGCATTGTGGTGTTTCCTTCAGGGGTGATTTCGGAACCGCGGGCGCACACGCTCGCGCAGCCGAAACCGAAAATGTTGCGGGCACGTAGAAGTTGCGGGCGAGCGCGTCTGGGTGACCAACCGTCAACTCGGGCATGGGTTAAAGGAACTGCGGTCTCGGGAGTCAGCGCGGGGCATCGTGCGGCGGTGGACGAGGCGGATTTGGCAACCCGCCGCAGGCTGACCGCCTGCCTGACGTCGGACCGTCGGCGCGGGGAAATTCCTAGCGCCGGTTCCATCGCTCCACGATTTTCGCAACCATAGCCGCGCTGTCGTCTCGCAGCGCGTTCAGGCCCTCAAGAATGCCTTCGCGGTCCGCTTCCGGGCGGTTCTGGCTCATTTTCCATTTGCCTTCGAGCCGCCGGACTTCGATCTCGATGCCCACGATTGCGCGCGTCATATTATCGACGTAATCGGCCGGCGCGTCCGCGACGGACCACGGCTCCGCGAAGCCTTGCTCGTGAAAATCGGTGAGTTCGTTCAAATGCGCCAGCAGCCACTCACGGTCTTCGTGCACGCACGCAGTTCCGTACGCGTGCACCACGGCGTAGTTCCATGTGGGCACAACTTTGCCGGTTTCTTGTTTCGTCTGATACCAGGACGGCGATATGTAATGATGGGGGCCCGCGAAAATCGTCAGGACCTCGGCGGCGTTGGCCAGCGCGCGCCACTGCGGATTCGCGCGTGCCATGTGACCGCGCAAAACGACGGGAGCGTCCTCCCGCGCATCGAGCAGCAGCGGTATGTGCGTGGCGGCTAATCCGTCCGGCCCGCTGCTGACCACCGCCGCCAGACTCTGCGCGCGCATGAACGCGTAAAGAACGTCAACCCGTTCTTCTTTAAACTCGCGTGGCGTGTACATCTGAACCTAAGGATACGCCGTGGCGCGGTTGCCTCGATGCCCTCGTTATGGTTCAATAATGCTCAGTTGAAATCTGATGCGCCGCCGGACCCGACACGCGCTCTAACCGGCCCGTCAGGACTTATTCCGTCCAGGAGTTCGTGCCGTGGAGACCGTCAATCGGAAACTGATTCGTCCGTCGCTGAACGACCTAAAGGACCATATGAATCGCCACTCCCCCAATCCCCACACAAAGAAAGGCTCGCCTCCCGACCAGACCAACGCTGAGAATTTTTACTACATCAAACAGATGCAGTCGAAGACTCCGATGATCATTGTGCTGCGCGACGGAGAAACGGTGGAGGGCGTGATTGAGTGGTACGACAAGACTTGCCTGAAGGTCAACCGCGAGGGCCAGCCCAACCTGCTGGTCTATAAACCCAACATCAAATATATGTACAAGGCCTGACCGCGCGATCGATGCGCCTGTTCCTTGGCGTAGACGGGGGACAGTCGAGCACCACGGCCTTGATCGGCGATGAGACCGGCCGCGTGCTGGGCTATGGCCAGGGCGGTCCGTGCAATCACGTCGGCGCGGCGGAAGGCCGTGCGAAATTCACGCGCGCGATCGAGGAGTGCCTGGGCGCAGCCTGCGCGGAGGCCGGTCTCGAGTACGGCGCTGTTCGTTTTGAATCCGCGTACATGGGCTTTAGCGGCGGACCCGCGGACAAGCAGCCCATCCTCGCCGAGATGCTACAGACCGCGCACCTGGCTGTGAGCGATGACGCGTTGATCGCGTTGAGCGGCGCCACGGCGGGCGCGCCGGGGCTCATTGTCATCGGCGGCACCGGCTCGATCGCGTTCGGACGCAATGCAGGTGGACGAACCGCGCGCGCCGGAGGCTGGGGCTATATCTTCGGCGACGAGGGCGGCGGCTTCGATATTACGCGTCAGGCGTTGCGGGCGGCTTTGGAATTTGAGGAAGGCTGGGGACCGGCTACGTCGCTGCGCTCTGCCCTGCTGGAGGCCACGGGTGCACGCGATGCGAACGAGTTGATGCACCGGTTTTACACGACGGAGTTTCCCCGGCCCCGCATTGCGGCGCTTTCCAAGCTGGTGGACACGGCCGCGTCGGCCGGTGATGTGTGCGCGCGCGATATTCTGACGCGGGCCGGCCTCGCGCTGGCTCGTTTCGGCGAGGCGGTGCGATCGCAGCTTTTTACTACGGACGATAAACCGCGCGCCTGCTATATCGGCGGCGCGTTTCGTAGCAGCGTGCTGCGCGCGCAGTTCACGCAGGCCATGGAGGCAAAAGGTGCAATCGTTACGCCGCCTAGCTATGGACCGGCAGCGGGCGCGCTGATCGAAGCGTATCGCGCCGTTATGCCGGCGCCGGAACTGCATGGGGCGCCGCTGCTTGAGAAGTCGTAGGACTCAGAAAGGATCGCGCCCGGCCGCTTGGTTTGCTCACGACCGGGCGCGCGTGATTAGAAGGCTGTTTAGCCATTTCGGAACTGCTGAGCTGCGCGGGCACGCAGCGCCCATGGACGAGCGGCGTGGGCGGAGGCGGTGACGCCACCTTCGCCCTTGGGGGTGGGGACGCGGTAGCCGGCCAGAACCTCCAAGAAGAAGTGGGTACAGAGTCGCAGCGCCTCGTAGAAGGCGACCGCGCCGAGACCTGCAATGGCACCGATGGTGATGCCAAGGACGATCCAGCGCTGGAGGTAGGAGGAGGAACGGATCCAGCGCCCAAGCGCAGCAGCGATGCTGCGAGCGTTGACAGAGGGGCTGGGGCGCGGCGCCCCGGCGAGCGACTCGGTTTCTCCCTCGTTCACAAGAGCGTCCTC
>JAICMB010000835.1 GCA_025929455.1 Bryobacteraceae bacterium
TCAGCCGCATTCCGAGCGCACCCCGGTAGCCCGGTGTCGCCGAATGCAACTCGACCGGCAGTTTCGCGGCAACGGGATCGGCCGCGCACGCCTCCGCGCCGAAGCTGGTGGTGCCCGTGACGCCTCCGAACGGCAGCAGCGTCGCTACTCCGGCTCCGCGCACGCCGGGCAAGCTCGTCACGTTATCCAAGATCCGCGCGTAGTAGCGCGAGGCCGCATCTTTCTCCCGCAGCCCGGCCGGAGCAGGCACGCGCGCCGTCAATACGTGCTGCGGATTAAAACCGAGCTGCACGTCGAGCAGACGGTTCAGGCTGCGCAGCATCACGCCGGCGCCCGCCAGCAGAACGATCCCGAGGGCGGCTTCGACTCCGAGCAGCACCGCGCGTGTGCGATTGCCGGCGGCACTGCCGGCCGCCGTTCGCGAGGATGCCGCCAGATCAGCGGCAATGTTCTGCCGCCACAGCGTCCAGCATGCCGGCGCCGCGCACAACAGCGCGGCCGCGAATGCCAGCGCCGCGGCAGCGGCGAACACGCGCGCGTCCAGGACGCCTGCCGCGCGGGGCACGTTAGCGGGAAATGCCGCTGCCAGCGCCCGCAGCGCGGCCCATGCCGCAAACAATCCGCAAGCGGACGCCGCGGCCGCGAGCAGCAGGCTCTCGATGACCATTTCCGCCATCAGCCGCCAGCGCGCCGCGCCCATCGCCAGATATACGGCGAACTCGCGCGACCGCGCCGCCGCGCGCGCCAGCATCAGACTGCCGGCATTCGCGCATGCGATCAGCAGAACCAGCAGCGCAGCGGCCGCGAGCAGCGGGATCGATTGGCGATACGGCTTTGTATACCGTTCCGCGAACGGCCGCACTTCGATGCGCACATCGCCGTCGACGTGCAACTCGCCGCGCACGGAGGCGAAGATTGCATCCGCTTCGCGCCGCGCGCTGTCGAGCGTCGCTCCCGGCGCGAGCCGTGCGATGACGTTGAAGTCGCGCCCCAGTTCGCCCGCCGCGGTAACGGTTGTCTGCATGGGCGTCCACACGGCAAAATCCGCGCGCGGAAAAACGAAGCCAGCACGCATAACGCCGATGACCGTGTAGCCTCTGCCGTCGAGCAGAATCTGCCGCCCCAGGATGTGCGGATCGCCGGCCCCAAAGCGCTGCCAAGCACCGTAGCTGAGCAGTACGGTGCCGGGCGCGGCTGGGTTGTAATCGCGGCTCGTGAAATCGCGCCCCACGAGCGGTTGTGCGCCGAGCAGTTGCAGCCAGCCCGCGCCCATCTCGCCACCGGTCACCTGCTGCGGATCGTCCACGCCCGTGAGCATGTACGACTGCCAGCGCCAGGTGGCGGCCGTTTGCAATGTATGCGCGCGCGCTTGGATGGCGGCGAAAGCGGCAGGCGGGATGCCGCGCGTGTCGCCGCCGCGATCGGCCATATTCAATTCCACGAGCCGGTCGAGCTTTGGAAACGGGAACGGCCGCAGGAGCAGGCGGTCGGCCGCGCTGAAAACTGCCGTGCTCGCGCCGATACCTAGGGCGAGTGCGGCAATGACGACAGCGGACAGGCCGCGCGAGCGCCA